>JAZQOC010000057.1:0-18794 GCA_045627645.1 Lachnospiraceae bacterium | reverse complement strand
ATTTAACTTTATCATCTGATAATGAGCCATGAACAAATCAAGGTTGTCATGAATCTGTATATAACTATTTTCTCTAAATATTAAAAACACCAGTGCCTGAAGAGCAAAAACTCCAGCCACCAGATACAGGTACCAAAACTTACGTACCTTGTTGGTAAGTTTTTCCACAAATATCTCCCGCTTCTAATCTGTATTAGTTCATCTTTCTACTACTTGTTAAGTCTGCCAAGAATTATAACATTAACATACTCACCATCGCATAGCATGGATTCTTTTAACACAGCTTCCTGATCAAAGCCTGTATGAAGGAAACTGTAAAGTGATGGCTTATTTGTTTCTTTTACTCTTGCATATACTCGATGCAGCTTAAGTTCATCAAAAGCATATCTTACAGTAAGCTCAAGTGCCTCCTTGCCTATTCCCATGCCTCTTATATCCTCTTCCCCAAGAAAAACACCATATTCTGCTTTTTTATTATCGTAGTCAACATCTCTAAGATATGTGCATCCTACAGGTCTGTCATCATCCTTTAGGCACACTATAAACTGCTCTACATCTCCTGTCTCAACCCTGGTCCTCATCCATTTTTCATGAACCTCAGCTGTGAACGGACCGTTGTAGAAAAAATATTTTTTTACATTTTCCTGGTTTCTCCACTTAACAACAAGTTCTGTATCATCATATGTTATAGAACGCAGATAAATGCGTTCGCCATCAAGTCTAATATCTTTCATCATTAATAATCCTATACTTAACCTCTGCCAATCTCCAGTCTTCTTCTGTATCAATATCCTGGACTTCCATCTCATCTAACACCAATGGCAAAATATTTCCTAAAAGAAGGTTTTTATTTTTTCTAAATGCGTCAGTCTTAAACACGTAAAACTGACCTGCATCATGATAATACTTCTCCAAATCCTGAGATCTTGCAGCAAGATTCTCCGGGAATTTAAATACCAGTTTATCCTCCTCTATAACAAAGGCACGCTGTGGTGGATAAGAAAATCCAACTACTGGAATAATAGTATCCGCATCGCTGGCAAGCAGAGCTTCAACCGCTTCCTTCAATCTCTGCGCTGTGATAAAAGGGGCTGTTGGATATATGCAGCAGGCTACATCAAAGTGCTGGCCTCTTTTATCATACTCATCCAAAACTTCCATAAGTACATCTGTGGTTGTGGCATAATCAGATGCTGTTTCTTCACTTCTGTAAAACGGGACCTCTGCACCATACTTCTTTCCTGTTTCAGCAATTTCCTCATCCTCTGTAGAAATCATAACTGCATCAAATACACCCGAATCTTTGGCTGCATCAATGGAATAGGCTATAATAGGTTTTCCACAAAATTCCTTTATATTCTTTCGTGGAATTCTTTTGCTTCCACCTCTTGCTGTAATAATTGCAAGTACTTTCATATTTTTACCTCATAGCTGCTCAAGCATAAATTCCTTTACACTCTTAAGCTTACTCATTTTCCATTCTTCCTTTTCTGCTTCAAGCGAAAGAGGATAAATTATTTGAAAATCTAAAACCTCGCCAGTTACTCTTCCGCTTCTGAGTGGTTCATAGAAATTATTATACCACTCTTCTTCTGTAGTAGTCTCACTATACACATCAGGCTTCATATATATCTGCTGCCTCTTTGTATTTTTGATGAACATCTTTGCAGCCAGTGGAGCCAGCTTCTCATACTCCTTCTGCTGAACATCCACAAAAATCTTTGGCAAATCTGCGCTTACTACGCGCTCATTTTCTCTGTCTATTTCTATGCCAAAGGGCTCAAATTCGAAGCTCTCCTCGCTAAACTTAAGTTTAATGAAGATACCTTTTTCAGTGTTAAACTGTGATCTTTGATAATCTGTATCAAAGATAAAATTTCCTAAAGAATAAAAGATTGCTTTACCTGGAAATGTTTCATAATTCATCGGAACATGTGGGTGATGTGATACAACAATGTCCGCTCCCATATCCAGATAATCCATATATGTTTTTCTTGTGTATGGTGATGGAAGTGCTGTAAATTCTTCACCACCATGAGCGACAACTATGCACCACCTGCAGGTCTTCTTAATCTCTGCAATAACCTGCTTAATTCTGTTCATATCACTCCAGCTTAGGCATCCCGGTACATCTTCTGTAGCTTTTCTGCAGGCTCTCTGATATCCCACGCCTACCATACCAATACCACCAGCTTCATTGAAAATAACTGGTCTGGCTGCTTCATCAATATTCATGCCAGCTCCAAGTGTCTGTACCTTGCACCTTTCGGCCTCTTTAAGAGTCGATGCCATTCCATCTGGGCCAGCGTCCATTATATGGTTATTACAAATATTCCAGACATCAGCACCGATTTTGCTAAAAAACTTTGTTGCTTCAGCATCCATGGTATGAAGCAAAGACGCTGCCTTACCTGTTACTGCAGTTCCTGTAGTTCCAGCTTTTTTAGCATCAGCATCTTCCTCATATTTTGAAGCCAAAGGTCCTTCAACATTGATTATGAGGTGGTCAGTATCTTTAAGATACTCATACACTTCAGGCGCCAGGAGGTTTTCATCCTCCCATTTTCTATCCATATATTTATCAAAGCCAATATCCCCTGTAAAAATCAGGGATGTCTCATTTTTCATCCAAATACTCCTGTGATGTGGTCAAATCTAATCTTCAACCTCGTAAACAAAATCAGAGAAGGCTGCCGTTCCTCCAGTCTGCTGTTCTGAATAAAGGCAAAGCCCAAAACGCGCCCCGGTGAAATGATCCAATCCAAACTTCATCTTATGACTGTCTCCAACCTTTTTCCATTCATTACCATCTATGCTTATCTGCTCAGTACAATAATAGAAATCCAGCTTATCAGCCATATCTCTAAAATCTGATATTAGTCTAAGGTTCACTACTGCCTGACCAATTTCTTCCTTGTACAGCATTTCTCCCGGCTCTCTGTCTGGATACCCAATGCTGAAAGGTTTTTCAATATTGGTTCGCACTAACTTAACGATATAATATCTGCCTTCTTCTTTTCTGATACCAATCATGCCGTAGCAGCCTTCTAAAGCTATCAGTCCTGCTGTATCTCCATCATTTAACCCACTTGCATCAACCCTGACAGTAGCCATACATCCAGGCTGCATCATACGCTGTGTAAGGGTATTTCTTGCCCACACAGGATTAACACATATTTTTCCGGTTGTAATCTTTAATTTATTGTCTTCAATTTTCCAAAGACTGTTGTCTGGAACATGATTCCACTGCCACTGCTTCTTAATCTGCTCATCAGCAAAATCATCAGATGTATAGAGTTTCTCATATACATATTCTGACCTTGTCGATGTTACTTTTGGATTAAACGGTATTTTCCCATCTATTCCAAAAACAGGAAATGGCACATTTACCACCTGCTCCTTAACCTTGAATTCTGTATTCTCCCAAGTCACTGGAACGAGTACTGGAACTCTTCCAACAGCACCACTGTCCTGGAATAAAATCGCATACCATGTACCGTCAGCAGCCTCAACCATACCGCCCTGGGCAACACCCATGTTATGGTAGCCCATATCGTCATCACTGACATCTTTTCCTATATATTCACCATCCACTGTATCACATACAAACACTGCCTCTGTACGACGCATATTGTACTTTGGCCAATGAATCAGTGTAATGTAATATTTTCCATCAATCTTATAAAAATGAGCACCCTCGTAGCCCAGATTAACATCCTCAGGATTGTCGCTGATAATAATCTTATCAACGCCTCCCTCTTTAATTCCGCTAAGGTCAGAATTAAGTTCCGTAAGTCTGATATTCATATTGCCGGATACAATATATACTCTGTCTTCATCAAACAGGATTGAACAATCGTGAAAATACTCATTGATGGTTCTGTGTTCCCATGGTCCATAAATATCATCCGCTACAAAGAGATGTGTGTCTTTTCTTCCGTGGCTTACAAATGCAGCATAAAACTTTCCATTGTGATAACGAAGACATGCCGCCCACATTCCTTTGCCATAATTGCTCTCATCTTCAAGCAACTTTTCGCTGTCTGTTCCGTCCAGTTCATCAAATATGTATGTTGCTATCTCCCAGTTTGCCAAATCATAGGAACGCAAAATGACACCACCTGGCATATAGTACATAGTGGTGCTGATCATATAATATGTGTCACCTACGCGAATCACATCTGGATCTGGATAATCTGTTTTTGTAATCGGATTAATATTCATGGTTCACCTATTTATACATTAAAAATGGCAGCGAAATTTCTTTCGCCGCCAATACTATTTTAAATTGACATGTCGTAACAGCTAACCGTCACTCCATCTCTATGGTTCCAGGCGGCTTGGATGTCAAATCATAGAATACTCTGTTAACACCCTTTACTTCATTGATGATTCGGCTCATTACTGTCTGGAGCACTTCAAATGGAATCTCCGCTGCTTCAGCTGTCATAAAGTCGATTGTTCTAACCGCACGAACAACTACTGCATAGTCATAGGTTCTTTCATCACCCATAACTCCAACCGAACGCATATTAGAAAGAGCTGCAAAATACTGGTTAGGCATCCAAGGTGCATCGCATCCATTAGCTTCTTTATACTGCTTAAGAGCCTTATCAACTTCTTCGCGGTAGATATAATCAGAATCCTGAACTATCTTCACCTTATCAGCTGTAACCTCTCCAATTATACGAATTCCAAGTCCTGGACCCGGGAATGGCTGACGATATACTAAGAATTCAGGAAGTCCAAGTTCAAGACCTGCCTGACGAACCTCATCCTTAAACAGGTTACGTAGTGGCTCGATAATATCCTTAAAATCTACGAAATCAGGAAGTCCACCAACGTTATGATGAGACTTAATCACTGCAGATTCTCCACCAAGACCTGATTCTACAACGTCTGGATAAATTGTTCCCTGAGCAAGGAAATCAACCGCGCCAATCTTCTTAGCTTCTTCCTCAAATACTCTGATAAATTCTTCGCCAATAATCTTACGCTTACGCTCAGGTTCTTCAACACCTGCAAGCTTTGCATAATAACGCTCCTGGGCATTAACTCTTACAAAATTAATATCAAAGGAACCATTAGGTCCAAATATATTCTCTACTTCATCACCTTCGTTTTTACGAAGTAAACCGTGATCAACAAATACGCATGTAAGCTGTGGGCCAACGGCTTTAGCAAGAAGTGCTGCAAGTACTGATGAATCAACACCACCTGAAAGTGCAAGTAAAACCTTACCATCACCGACTTTTTCACGTACTTCCTTAATTGTGTTCTCAACAAATGAATCCATTCTCCATGTGCCAGAACAGTCACAAATATTTCTCACGAAATTGAAAAGGATTTCCTTACCATATACGCTATGAAGAACCTCTGGATGGAACTGAATAGCATAAAGAGGTCTTCCATCATCTGTAGCTAAAGCTGCATAAGGACAATCTGCTGTATGTGCAATTGACTTAAAGCCAGGAGCTGCCTTTGAAATATAATCATTGTGGCTCATCCACACAATACTACTATCTGGAATTTCAGCAAAAAGTGGTGAAGTAGTATCAAAGAAAGTTTCTGTTTTACCATACTCTCTTACAGGTGCCTTCTCAACACTTCCGCCAAGTACATACTGCATGAGCTGTGCACCATAACAAAGACCAAGTACAGGAATTCCCATCTCTTCAAAGAGTGCCTTAGTTGCTGTTGGAGCCCCCTCCTCATATACACTGTTTGGTCCACCAGTCAGTATAATGCCCTTTGGATTCATTGCCTTAATCTGTTCAAGAGGAGTTCTGTATGAATAAATCTCACAATATACATTACATTCTCTAACTCGTCTTGCAACAAGCTGATTATACTGTCCGCCAAAATCAATGACTATGACCTTTTCTTTTTCCATTGTGATCGCCTTTCATTTTAATTATTTAACAATTCTACGAACCGCAAGAATCTCTCTATAGGTTGCAGAACCAATCTTTATACCTGTTGAAGGTGTTGATGCATGGACAATCTGTCCATTACCAATATATATTCCGACATGACCTGCATAGCAGATAATGTCACCTGGCTGAGCTTCGGCATATGTTACGCCCACACCCGCACTTCTTTGTGATGTAGAACTTCTCGGAAGACTATATCCAAAATGCTGATATACTGCCATTGTAAATCCTGAACAGTCCGCGCCATTGGTCAAGCTAGTTCCACCTGAAACATATGGATTGCCAATAAACTGGCAGGCATAGTTTACAACTTCCACGCCCTTTGAATAGGTTGAAGAATTAGACGAAGAACTTGACGACAGACTAGAAGAACTATCAGATGAATCTGAATAGCTGTCTGTCGAAGAGTCTGAACTACTATCTGATGAATCCGAAGAATCTGTAGAATCTCCATCATCTCCATCTACACCAGCTGCTTCTTCAGCTTCCTTGCGCTTACGTTCTTCTTCCTCTTTACGTTTGCGTTCCTCTTCTTCCTTTTGCTTACGCTCTTCTTCTAATTTTCTAATCTGGTTATTTTGCTGCTTAATCTGAGCCTTGTATGCTGCGGCTTCCTGCTTGGCTCTGGCAATCTGATTGTCATAATCATCTGCCTCTTCCTTCTTCTCTTCTAACAGCGTATTCAAATCTTCCTGCTCAAGTTCCAATTCATAATGAGCAGTCTCTAACTCTTCCTGCTGTTCTTCCAGGTTGGCTTTCGCAACTTCAACTGCTTCCTTGGCAGCAACGTATTCCAGAAGTTTTTGTCTGTCATAGGTGTACATCTCTTCTACATAATCAGCTTTATTGATGGCATCACCCATGCTCTGGGCTTCCCATAAGAGCTGCATGTATGTGTATTCACCTTTCTCATACATGAACTTAATTCTGGCCTTCATGGCCTCATACTGCTCATTTTCAATTCTTTGCGCTTCTACGAGTTCGTCTTTTTTGACCTCAATTGCCTTCTCAATATCCTTGATTTCATCTTCCAGGATACTAATAGATGTCATTACTTCGACGAGTTCATCATCTATCTGCTGGATTTCATCAGTGATACCTTTACGGATATCTGTAAGAGAATCAATTTCGCCATTGGCCGCATTAAGCTGTTTTTGTGTCTGTTCAAGTTCCTTCTGCGTCTGCTGCTGCTGTTTTTTCAAATCATCAATAGTAGTCGCATTGGCTGATAAAGGAATACATAAGCACAATATGAAAATAACTAATACTTTGTTCTTTAATTTACGCATGTGCCTCTTAATAATTTCTTTGCGATTTAGAAATCACATGATTTTGGTGTACGAGGATAAGGGATTACGTCACGGATATTTTCTACTCCTGTGAGGTACATAATAAGTCTCTCAAATCCCATACCAAATCCACTGTGGATGCATCCACCATATCTACGTGTATCAAGGTACCAGTCGATGCCGTCCTTATCCACACCCATCTGTTCCATTCTCTCAAGGAGCTTATCAAGATTTTCTTCTCTCTGGCTTCCGCCCATAAGCTCACCTGCCTGTGGTACAAGAAGGTCTACGGCTGCAACTGTCTTGTCATCTGGATTAACCTTCATGTAATATGCCTTGATATCCTTTGGCCAGTCTGTTACGAATACTGGTCCATTGAAATATTCAACGATATATTTCTCATGTTCCTTGGCAATATCTTCACCATAATCTGGTTCGAATTCCCATTTAGCATCTGCTTTCTTTAAGATGTCGATTACATCATGATGCTTAATTCTTGTGAAGTTTGAAGCAACAATATCTTCAAGTTTCTTCTTAAGACCCTTTGATACAAACTGATCGCAGAAATTGATTTCTTCTGGACACTTCTCGAGTACATAAGAAACTACAAACTTAAGCATTTCCTCTTCGATATCCATGAGCCCCTCAAGATCACAGAATGCCATCTCTGGCTCAATCATCCAGAACTCGTTAGCATGAGTCTGTGTGTTTGAGTTCTCTGTTCTAAATGTTGGTCCAAATGTATAGATGTCGCCAAATGCCATAGCAAATGTTTCACCCTGTAACTGACCTGAACCTGTAATGAATGACTGCTTTCCAAATAAATCCTTAGAGAAATCAACCTTACCCTCTTCTGTAAGAGGAAGTTCATTCATGTTAAGAGTTGTGATCTTAAACATCTGATCTGAACCTTCACAGTCAGCACCTGTAATAAGTGGAGTATGAACGTAGAGGTAACCTCTGTCCTGGAAATACTGGTGAATAGCCATAGCTGCCACACTTCTTACTCTGAATACTGCACTGAAAAGATTTGTTCTTGGACGAAGGTGTGCAACACTTCTAAGATACTCTCTTGTATGTCTCTTTGGCTGAATTGGATAATTCTCTGGACAGTCACCAAGCATAACAACTTCTGTTGCATGAATCTCAAATGGCTGCTTCATATCAGGAGTAAGAACAACCTGGCCCTTTACCTGAACTGATGCGCCAACTCTAATCTTAGAAATATCTTCAAAATTTGATAACTTCTGATCATATACAACCTGTAATGACTCGAAAAATGAGCCATCATTAACTGTAAGGAAACCGAACTGTGCCTGTGCTCTGTTAGTTCTAACCCAGGCGCATACCATTACTTCCTTTGAAGCATATTCATCTGTATTTCTGAACAACTGTTTAATTTTTGTTCTCATAGTATCCTCCAAAATCCTCTATTTATTTAGGGGCAACAATGTTTGCCTTCTCTTTAACAATTTCAATTGCCTTGTTTGTCATAAGGTAAGCCTTATATTCTTCAACATCATACATTTCTCTAAACTCATCTGCAGATGTACATCCAAACTCAGCATAATTCTCTTCGATGTCTTTATTAACGTCTTCGTCTGTGTATGTCTGATTCTCAGCCTCAAGAATCTTTGCAACAACAAGATCAAACTTAACGGATTTCTCAGCGTATGCCTTAACTTCAGCAATGTACTCATCAAGACTGCTGTAGCCGTAGTATGCCATAACAAAACCTTCAAGCTGTAAGCCATAATCTGTAGCTAAAGCTTCGTCATCACCATAAAGATTGTTGTAATAATAATCTACTCTGTCCTGAGGAATCTCATCCTTAAACTCTGCAATCTCAAGAAGCTTGTTCATAATTGCATTGCTAACTGTTGAATCATATGTGCTCTGTGCACTTTCCTCAAGCATAGTCTTTGCATATGCCTTAAGTTCCTCTACAGTAGATACTCCTTCAAGTCCCTGCTCAGCAGCGAATTCATCATTAAGTTCTGGATAAACTTTTTCCTTAATTGCATTAAGTGTTACTGTAAATACAACTGGCTTGCCGGCAAGTTCTTCATAATATTCATCTGGGAATACAAGATCAATATCTCTTGTTTCGCCTGTTTCCATACCTATAAGTGCATCTTCAAAGCCAGGGATAAATGAGCCAGATCCAATTTCAAGGTCATATCCAGCTTCTGAATCATCTGTACCACCTTCAAATGCTTCTCCATCCATCTTTCCAGCATAATTAATGTTTGCAATGTCACCTGACTGAAGTGCTCTTCCTTCAACTATCTGATTTGTTCCTGATGACCGGATTACCGAATTGATAAGTTCGTCTACATCTGCATCTGTAACCTGAGCAAGTTCTGCTTCAATTTCAAGATTCTTGTAATCGCCCATTGATACAATGTAATCGTCAGGATTAAGTTCTGAAATACCACGAACTTCACCTGTCTCTGATGTCTGTGTAGTATTACCATCAGCACTTTCTGTTGCTGTGTTATTACCACAACCTGCAAATGCGAGCAGTCCCGCAAGTGCAATCATTCCAACTAATAAATTCTTTTTCATAATAATTCTCCTATTTTTCAGGTATAACCTGTTTTTCTTCTTCCTATTATTTATGCACACTTACACATCTAATATTTATAACACATTTTCAAGGGATATTAAAGACTTTCTTGCCTTTGTCAGGATAAAATGATAGAATCTTAGAAGTGTTCTAACACAAGGAGGATTAATAGTGAAAACAGGTACAATTATTACACTTGTCGTTCTTGCTATTCTTATTATTTTAATTGTAGTTCTGTATTTCTTAGGCAAAAAAGCCCAGAAAAAGCAGGCCGAACAGCAGGAACAGATTGATGCTGCTAAACAGTCAGTTTCAATGCTTATTATAGACAAAAAACGTATGAAGCTTAAAGAAGCTGGACTTCCTGCTACAGTAATTGAGCAGACTCCTAAGCTTATGCGTAATTCTAAGGTTGCCGTAGTCAAAGCAAAGATTGGTCCACAGATAATGTCTCTTATATGTGATGAGAAGATTTTTGATGATGTTCCAGTTAAGCGTGAAGTTAAGGCCACAGTAAGTGGTATCTACATCACAGATGTTAAGGGTCTTCACGGTAAGCCTATTGTTAAAGAAGTTAAAAAGAAGAGTCGCTTTAAACAGGCTCTTGAGGCTGCACAGGAAAAAGCTGGTGCTAAGCCAATCAAATAATGTGATTAGAAAAAGGACTGGTGTAATTAACATCAGTCCTTATTTGTTACTGCGATATTAATACAGCAGTCCGCTAAGTATTCGTAGTTCATTTCCAACTTGTAATCTATATCCAGTTTCAAACTATCTTCCGTTTGTTCACAAGAGATATTTTTCGTTTTAAAGCCAAGGGTAAGGCCCCCGAATTGAGTATCATAGTTGGTCAGCTGTTTGCGGCCTACTTTAAAAGGCATCTCTACATTGACGGCGCCTCTCTTGGTTACAGTCACTTCATTGATGCCGATTTTAATCAGGCACTTTGTATCAGTATCTGTTCCCTCTATATTTTCGTGATACATCAGATATCTGTAATTCTCTTTTTCGAAGTATTTTCCCTCATACTGATTAGAAATACTTTCCGATGCATCTTCACCGCCAAACTGCATTCCTTTAATTGTGATAATTACATCACTGTTCATCTAAATCTCCATTCTGATTTGCTGTATAATCGAATCTTCCTGGTTCTTTATATGTACAGAAATCTCTTTTGTTGCTGCCTCAAGGTCTCCATTGATCACCGCATTATAAATGCTTCTGTGTTCCTCAATTAATCTCTTTCGACCACCTTCGTCCTTGATATACTCAAATCTGTATCTGTACATCTGCTCTGCCAGATTATTAACCATCTGACCAAGTCGCATATTACCAGTTGCTGTGAATATCGCATCATGGAATTCTACATCGGCTTTGGCAATCTCGCTGGCATTTCCCTGCTCTACCGCTTTTTCAAAGTTAAATAACGCCTGCTTAAGAATCTCTTTTTGCTCATAGTTTATTCTCTTGCATGCCAGTTCTACTGCGAGTTTTTCAAGAGCAAGTCTTACTTCCAAAACATCTGTCATGCTCTTCTCCGTAATACTTGCTACCTGTGCTCCCTTTCTTGGAACCATGATTACAAGGCCCTCAAGTTCCAGCTGTCTAATAGCCTCTCTTATAGGAGTTCTTGATACCCCCAGTTTATTGGCCAGATGAATCTCCATAAGTCTTTCACCTGGTTTTAATTCTCCTGTTAAAATTGCCTGTCTGAGCGTCTTAAACACTACGTCTCGTAATGGTAAAAATGCGTCCTGCATGTAATTTTCCATACCAATACCTCATTGCACCACTGAGTTTATAGCTCTTCTGGTGCCTTCCAATACTACCAATCTTTATAATCTTTCTATAATACCTGTCTTATCTGCAAATGTTGTCACACAGGCCTGACTTGCTTCTCCTGTTGCCTGTACCTTTTCAAGTGCCTTATTTGCTTTTTCTTCATCCTCAAACAATCCAAATACAGTCGGACCACTTCCACTCATCAATGAATTCAAAGCACCCTCGCTAAGCATGATATCTTTAAGTTCCTTAATTACCGGATATTTTTTCTCGGTCACATTTTCCAGAATGTTTTCCATGGTTTTTGCCACTTCATGAATATCATTATTTTCAATACCCTCAAGCATTCCATCAATATCAGGATGTCTCTTTATAGTATCAACGTGAAGATTCTCATACACATATTTTGTAGATACTCCAACATGTGGCTTTGCCACCAGAACATAGCACTGTGGTGCAGGTTTTAATCTGGTAAGTATCTCCCCGATTCCCTCAGACAACTGTGTTCCACCTTCAATGCAGTATGGAACATCAGCTCCAATTGTCACACCAATTTCCTTAAGCTTATCAACCGAAAACCCAATCTCAAGCAGTTCATTAACGCCTGTTAATGTAGCTGCTGCATCAGTACTTCCACCTGCCATTCCTGCGGCTACTGGAATATTCTTTTGAAGATGAATATCAAGACCACTTGTCACGCCTGCAGCATCCATAAGTTTTTTTGCCGCCTTGTAAATGAGATTGTTCTCATCGCACTCAAGACCTTCAAGATTGCAGGTGATTACAATCCTTTCATCTTCTCTCCTGGCTATAGTAAGTTCATCACAAAGGTTAAGTGTCTGCATAATCATCCTTACTTCATGATAACCGTCTTCTCTTCTTCTTATTACATCCAGACCAAGATTAACTTTGGACATTGCATATATCTTTAATCCGTTCATATCAATCTCTATTCTGCCTCTCAAATTTTAGTTGGCTCGTTTTGTATATTGTATATTGTGTACTGTATACAAGGATTGTACTAAAAAAAATACAATGTTTCAACCAGTCTAATTAAGATTTGTTACTCTAAATCCGATACAATAGTATAGAAAGGTTATGTTTTCTAATCTAATAAGGAGGTTATGGTATGAGTGTAAATGGAGTTACAGGAAGTGTTGCAGCATACTCGGTTTATTCTGGTACAAGTAAAGTTGAATCAGATACAAGCAGTGCAAGCGCAGCTAATCAGACAAAATCCGAAGAGCAGGTTAATGCTAGCGGAGTTGTGTATGAGCCAGGCAAGGATGCAGATATTCAAAAGGCTAAAACATATACCCCTAATGTTGATCTTGTTAATAAACTTAAGGCTGACGCTGAGGCCCGTACAAGCCAGTTAAGAAGTCTTGTTGAGAAACTCATTTCTGGACAGGGTAACGCAATTGGTAATGCGGACGATATCTGGAGTTTCTTACGCACAGGTAATTTTACTGTTGATGCTGAAACTAAGGCTCAGGCTCAGGCAGACATCGCTGAAGATGGCTACTGGGGCGTTGAACAGACTTCTGAACGTATTCTTGATTTCGCCAAGGCTCTTAGTGGTGGTGATCCATCCAAGGCTGAGGAGCTGAAGGACGCATTTATCAAAGGCTTCAAGCAGGCTACTAAGACTTGGGGTGGCGAGTTGCCTGAGATTTCTCAGAGAACTTATGATGCTACAATCAAGAAGTTTGAAGACTGGGCAGCTAATGTTGCTGAGTAGCAGTTTGTGACAATTCTAAAAGCAAAAAATCAGGACATGCTTCATATGAGGCATGTCCTTTTTAATTCACAATTCTTAAAACTTTGTATTTCTATAATTCACTGATACTAATCTACGCAGCCAATAATCTCATTGATGTCATCAATCTTATTCTTAACCATAAAACTTTCGATTCCGTCAGCAATTTCTTCTGTAAGATATGGATTAACAAAATTCATAGCTCCTGCTGCCACTGCTGTAGCTCCTGCCATCATAAATTCGATTGCATCCTCAGCGCAACTGATTCCGCCCATACCTATGATTGGTATCTTAACAGCATGTGCACACTGATAAACCATACGAACAGCGATTGGCTTAATCGCTGGGCCAGACATACCTCCTGTCTTGTTGGCCAATGCAAAGGCTCGTCTGTTAATATCGATTTTCATACCTGTAAGCGTATTAATAAGAGAAATTGCATCCGCTCCACCTGCTTCTGCCGCCTTTGCCATCTCTGTAATGTCAGTTACATTTGGGCTAAGCTTCATAATCACAGGTTTCTTTGCAACATCCTTAATCTTCTTTGTAATATCAAATACTGACTCAGCCTTCTGGCCAAATGCGATTGCACCTTCCTTGACATTAGGGCATGAGATATTGATTTCCATCATATCTGCATCTGTATCATTAAGTCTTTCAACAACATCAAGATAATCCTGAACTGACTTACCGCATACATTGACAATAACATTGGTATCATAGTCTCTTAAAAATGCGAGATCTCTGTCTATAAATACATCAATACCAGGATTTTGAAGTCCAATTGCATTGAGCATACCACCGTATACTTCTGTTACTCTTGGAGTTGGATTACCCGGCCATGGCACATTGGCCACACCCTTTGTCACAACACCGCCAAGCTTATTTAAATCAACGAATTCTCCATATTCCATACCGGAACCAAATGTTCCAGATGCTGTTACAACAGGATTCTTAAATTCTACACCAGCAATATTTACCTTTGTTGATATCATTAGATTTCCACCTCCCTGCTGTCAAATACAGGACCATCTGTACAAATTCTTGCATTGTTTACATGGCTGTGATGGTCTACATTTTTAGTCTTACATACACATCCAAGACATGCACCTACTCCACAAGCCATTCTCTCTTCAAGCGATATATATGCTGGGATGTTCTTTGGCTCTGCCCAGTTCTTAATTCCACGAAGCATTGGCATTGGTCCACAGCTGTAAATGAGATCAGGATTAACTCCCTGCTCATTTAAGGCATCAATAACATTACCCTTTGTTCCAAGACTTCCATTTTCTGTTGCAACAAGTACAGTTGAATACTGCTGCAATTCTTCTAAGAGGAAAGTTTTTGAATCTCTGTAGCCAATCACACAGGTAACCTTATTGGCAACAGCAGCTTCTTCTCCGCCCTTGCCGCTGAGTGTTTTTGCAAGCTCTACAAGAGGAGGAATTCCTATACCGCCTCCCATAAGAACGGCATGTTTACCCTTAGCCTCTTCATATGGAAATCCATTACCAAGTACGCCCAAAAGCCATACTCTTCTTCCTTCCTTAAGATGAGAGAATTCCTTTGTTCCCTTTCCAACAACTCTGTATACAAAACGAAGTGCTGTCTTGTCATCACTTACTTCACATATACTGATTGGTCTTGGTAAGATAGCAGACTTATCATTGGTAAATATACCAACGAACTGTCCTGGCTTTGCATCCCTAGCAAGCTCTGTTTCTATCCATAGACTATAAATATCCACACCGATTTCTTCACTGTGAATAACAAATCCTGAGGTTTTCTTCTTCATGTTATAGTACCTTTCTTTATATTCCTATATATCTTTAATCCTTGTATATTACTTTTCCAGCGCAGATAGTATATGCTACTCTGCCCGGGAATTCATGACCTAAAAATGGACTATTCTGAGATTTTGAAAGTGACCTTTCATATACCTTTGATGTGTTCTCATCAAATACAACAATGTCCGCAACAGCACCTATATTTAGATTACCAGCATTTAACTTGTAAAGCCTTGCCGGATTTGTACTCATTTTCTCAAACACCTTAGTCCATGGGATGTCATTGTCCTTAACTAAAATCTCATGAGCTATTGGCAATGCAGTCTCAAGTCCAAGTATTCCACTTGGTGCATCCGTTATGGCTTTTGACTTTTCTTCCAAAGCATGAGGTGCGTGATCTGTTGCTATGAAATCTATTGTATCATCCTTTATGGCTTCTATAATAGCTTTTCTGTCATCTTCTGTTCGAAGTGGTGGATTCATCTTAGCCATAGTTCCATACTTGATGGCTGCCTCTTCTGTCAGTGCGATATGATGAGGAGTAGCTTCTGCAAATATAAGCTGTTCTCCCTTAGTAGCAGCTTTGGCTTCACGAATAATCTCAAGGGTTTCCTTGGATGAAATGTGCTGAATATTAATCTTTGCACCAATCTCCATAGCCAGCCTGACATCCCTGGATACCATGTCTATTTCAGCCTGTCTGTCACTTCCACCTATCCCAAAATGCTCTGAGGCCTTTCCTCTGTTTATTCCGTTGTTTGTAATAAATGCAGGATTTTCTTCATGAAAGCTAAGTACCGCATCATTCTCCTTGGCCTTTTGCATAGCTTCTCGGACTTTGCTCTCATCCAACATTGGAATACCATCGTCTGTAAAGCCTATTGCGCCTTTGCTCTTAAGGTTTGCAAAATCTGTTACAAGCTCTCCCTTAAGACCTTCTGTTACATTGGCACAGGTATAAACATGTATATCCGTTTCCTTGCCTTTATCAAGTACATATCGTAACGTTTCAGCATTATCAACTGCTGGCTTTGTATTGGCCATAAGTATAACCGATGTTACACCACCTGCTGCTGCAGATTTTGCTCCAGACAAAATGTCTTCTTTGTAAGTAAATCCCGGATCTCTGAAGTGAACATGTATATCTACTAAACCTGGTCCAATGATGCAACCACTGCAATCATAAACTTCAGCTTCTGATACTATTTTTTCTATTTCAGAATCATCTGCACTGAGCTCATTTTTTATATACTGCCTCAAATCTATATTCTCTGCAATCTCTGCAATTTTATCATCCACAATGAGTACATCTGATATCTTGTCCAATTCACTTTCTGGATCAACTACTCTTCCCTGTCTTAGTAAAATCATGTATACCTCTTTCTATCGTACACGGCTTCTTGGGGCCATCACCAATCCTCACCAATTATACTACAGCCCCCATATCTTGTCACTCGATTAGACATGAGATATAATAGTGATTGTGTGGATTTTGCTCCACAGAATGGAGATACATATGATAAAAACCATTTTACTTTTAATAGTTGTAGTAATTGTTCTTATACTATCTGTTATTCCACTTTTTATTCTGTGGATTATCGGCAAATTTAACCCAAATCTCAAGGATCGTGGTTCCCTCAAGGTTGTACAGATTCTATTTAAATCACTTCTTTTCTTAGCAGGAACAAAAGTCACCATTATTGGTAAAGAAAATCTGCCAAAGGACCGCAGTGTTCTCTATATCGGAAACCATAAAAGTTATTTTGATATACTTATCAATTATGCATACATGCCAGGTCTTACAGGCTTCATTGCCAAGAAAGAGATTATGAAGGTACCTATCCTTAAGACATGGATGTACAACGTGAAATGTCTGTTTATCGACAGAGAAGATCTCAAACAAAGCCTTAAGGTTATTATTGATGCTATTGAAGAGGTTAAAGCGGGCATAAGCATTTTCATTTTCCCAGAGGGAACCCGTTCCAAGGATGATAGTGAATCAAAACCCTTCAAAGCCGGCAGCTTCAAAATTGCTACAAAGAGCGGATGCGATATTATTCCTGTAGCTATTACTAATTCCTCTTCTGCTTTTGAAAAGCAATTTCCTAAAATTAAAAGTGCCCATGTTATCGTTGAATATGGTGCGCCGATAGTCGTTAAAGAAATGGATAAGGAGCAGCTAAAAGCTCTTCCAGAATATACTCAGAACATAGTTATGCAAATGTACGAAAAGAATAAAGCACTGATTTAGTGCACAATCAAAGGGAGGTTTCAATGAGCGAGAACAAAATTCCGTCAAAAATTTATTTGTCAGAGGATGAGATTCCAAAGCAGTGGTACAATCTCAGAGCTGATATGAAGAACAAACCAGCTCCACTTTTAAATCCTGGTACACTTCAGCCTCTTAAGGCAGAAGAACTCACACCAATCTTTTGTGATGAACTGGTAAAGCAGGAATTGGATGATGACACAAAAATCTTTGATATTCCAGAAGAAATCAGAGAATACTACAAGACATTCCGTCCTTCACCAACAATGCGTGCTTACAACCTTGAAAAGGCACTCGGCACACCAGCCAAGATCTATTATAAGTTCGAGGGTAACAACACATCAGGAAGCCACAAGCTTAACTCAGCTTTAGCTCAGGCTTATTATGCTAAGAAGCAGGGTCTAAAGGGTGTTACTACAGAAACTGGGGCCGGACAGTGGGGTACAGCCCTTTCAATGGCTTGTTCTTACTTTGATCTTGACTGTAAGGTATATATGGTTAAGGTTTCTTATGAGCAGAAGCCATTCAGACGTGAAGTAATGAGAACCTATGGTGCTACTGTTACACCTTCACCTTCGATGGATACAGAAGTCGGTCGTAAAATCTTAGAGAATCATCCTGGTACAGGCGGAAGCCTTGGTTGTGCTATTTCTGAAGCAGTTGAAGTGGCTACAAAGAATGAAGGCTACAGATATGTATTAGGAAGCGTTCTTAACCAGGTTCTTCTTCATCAGTCAGTAATTGGTCTTGAAGCAAAGGCTGCTCTTGACAAATATGGTGTTAAGCCAGATATCATTATCGGATGCGCCGGTGGCGGTTCAAACCTTGGTGGTCTTATTGCTCCATTTATGGGAGAGAAACTCAGAGGTGAAGCTGATTACAGATTCATCGCAGTTGAGCCTGCATCATGTCCAAGCTTCACAAGAGGTAAATTTGCTTACGACTTCTGTGATACAGGTATGATTTGTCCACTCGCTAAAATGTACACACTTGGAAGCAACTTCATGCCATCTCCTAACCATGCTGGTGGCTTAAGATTCCACGGTATGAGCACTGTTCTTTCTCAGCTCTACCATGATGGATACATGGAAGCAAGAGCTGTTGAGCAGACAGCAGTATTTGAAGCTGCAGAGAAATTCGCAAGAACAGAAGGTATCCTTCCTGCTCCTGAAAGCTCACATGCTATCAGAGCTGCTATTGATGAAGCTATTAAGTGCAAGGAAACAGGCGAAGAAAAGACTATCCTATTTGGTCTTACAGGTACTGGTTACTTCGATATGTATGCATACGAAGCATATCATGATAAGACAATGACAGACTACATCCCAACAGACGAAGATCTTGCTAAGGGATTTGCTGGAATTCCAAATGTATAAATGACAAAACAAAAGCTCCTCTTTATGAGG
>JAZQOC010000056.1:0-40679 GCA_045627645.1 Lachnospiraceae bacterium | reverse complement strand
AAGGGTGTTCTCATTGATGAAAAAGGTACACCAATTGCAAGCGGTGATCATGAATGGGAAAACAGATTTGAGAATGGTGTGTGGACATATACTCTTGAGGATGTTTGGGAAGGTGTAACTGATTGTTATTCAAAGCTTAAGTCAGATGTAGCTAATAAGTATGGTGTTAAGCTGACTACATTTGGTGCAATGGGTATTTCTGCAATGATGCACGGTTATCTTGCATTTGATAAGGAGGATAATCTTCTTGTTCCATTTAGAACATGGAGAAATACCAAACAGGAACAGGCTGCAAGCGAGCTTACAAAGGAATTTAATTATAATATTCCACAGAGATGGAGTATTTCTCATTTATATCAGTCTATGCTTAATAAAGAAGAGCATGTACCAAATGTTGCATTCTTTACAACTCTTGCTGGTTATGTTCACTGGAAACTAACAGGTAAGAAGGTCCTTGGTGTAGGCGATGCATCAGGTATGTTCCCAATTGATATTAATACAAAAGACTATGACCAGACTATGGTTGCTAAGTTTGATAAGATCACTGCTGATAAGGGTTATAACTTTAAGCTTATGGATATCTTGCCTAAGTCACTTAATGCTGGTGAAAATGCTGGTGAATTAACTGAGGAAGGTGCAAAATTACTTGATCCTACAGGCGATTTAAAGGCAGGTGTTATGATGGCTCCACCAGAAGGTGACGCTGGCACAGGTATGACTGCTACAAATGCTGTTGGTAAGAGAACTGGTAATACTTCAGCTGGTACATCTGTATTTGCCATGGTAGTTCTTGAGAAGGAACTCTCAAAGGTTTATCCACAGATTGATCTTGTAACAACTCCAGATGGTGCTTTAGTTGCTATGGTACATTGCAATAACTGCACATCAGATATTAACGCATGGGTTAACCTTATGGATCAGAACCTTAAACTTTTTGGTTGTAACGTAGATAAAAATACATTATATACAAAATTATTTGAGGTAGCACTTGAAGGTGAAGCGGACTGTGGCGGACTCATTTCATACAACTATTTCTCAGGTGAGCCTGTAACAGGATTTGAAGACGGTGCACCACTTGTTGTTCGTAAGGCTACAGATAATCTTAGCATTGCAAACTTTATGAGAATGCATATTTACAGTTCACTTGCTGCACTTAAGTCTGGCCTTGATCTTCTTATTAAGGAAGAAGGAGTTAAGGTTGATGTTATGCTTGGTCATGGTGGCCTCTTTAAGACAAAAGGTGTAGGACAGTCTTTCCTTGCAGCTGCTATCAACAGCCCTGTTTCTGTAATGGAAACAGCAGGTGAAGGTGGACCATGGGGAATGGCGCTTCTTGCAGCATATATGGCAAATAAATCTGAGGGTGAATCATTACAGGATTATTTGAACTCCAAGATTTTCGCTGGTCAGTCAGGTTCAACTCTTGAACCAAAAGCAGAAGATGTTGCAGGCTTTGATGCTTTCATGAAGAAATACATGGCTGGTCTTCCTATCGAAAAGGCTGCTGTTGAATCCATTTAAAAAGGAGTACAAAGATGTTAGAGGAATTAAAAAAACAAGTATATGAAGCAAATATGCTTCTTCCAAAGTATGGCCTGGTTACATTTACATGGGGAAATGTAAGTGGAATAGATAAAGATAAGGGATTATTTGTTATTAAGCCTTCTGGTGTTGAGTATGATAAGCTTACACCTGAAGATATGGTTGTTATGGATCTTGAAGGCAACAAGGTTGAGGGCAGATATAATCCATCTTCTGATACAGCAACTCATCTTGAACTTTATAAAGCATTTCCTGAAATTGGAGGTGTTGTTCATACACATAGCTCTTATGCTACAAGCTTTGCTCAGGCAGGAAGAGATATTCCTTGCTATGGAACAACACACGCTGATTATATTTATGGACCAGTACCATGTTTGAGATGTCTTACAAAAGAAGAAATTGATAGTGCTTACGAAGAAAACACAGGACTTCTTATTGTCAACGAATTTAACCGCATGGGAAAAGATATTATGTCAGTTCCTGCATGTTTATGCAAAAATCATGGTCCATTTGCCTGGGGCAAAGACTGTTTTGATGCAGTTCATAATGCAGTTGTTCTTGAAGAAGTTGCAAAGATGGCTATGCGTACGGAATTAATTAATCCAGAAGTTAAGCCTGCACCACAGGAACTTCAGGATAAGCATTATTATCGCAAGCATGGCGCCAATGCATATTATGGACAGAACTAGTCAGGATAATAAATTTTCAATTAAACAAAAATTGCTTACGCTCATAGCGATAGCGGTTTTGCCACTGATGCTTGTATCTGTATTCCTGATTATTTCTTTGTTTAGATATAGCAGGACTTATGATTCGCTGGTAGGTAACCTTGCTGTGGCCAATGATTACAATCTTAGATTCAAAGAAGATATGGATGAAAGTTTGTATAAGATTGTTGTCGGTCACGTTACCTTTGAAACAATCAATGATGACAATACTCTTGTTAATCCATATGAGATGATTAATAGTCTTAGGGATGACATGAACAGTCTTAAAGGGGAAGTGGATTATAACAGTGGTATATGGCTGACGTCTCTTATGAGAAACCTTGATTCGCTGGAAGCAAGAATTCAGGATATTGAATACAATCTTGAAGCAGGTGACAGATATGATGATAATATTGAAACTTTGAATGAAGATATATATATTCTTACAGATCTTATTCAGGATGATATTCAATATTTCATTTATTATCAGACCATTGATATTGAGTCGTTGCAGAGACTGCTTAATTCCCGAGTTACTGGATTTACCATTTTCTGGTTATCTTTCTGTGTGATAGTTGTAGTAATAATCATTGTTTTTGCTACTATTATTGTGAAAGATATTACTGAACCGCTTAATGAGTTATGTTCTGTTACTGAAAAAATAGCCAATGGTGATTTCAATGCAAGAGCAACTATTGAAACAGATGATGAAATTACCTATCTTGCTAATTCAGTTAATGATATGTCTGAACATCTCGAAGTACTTGTTGATCAGATTAAAGTCGATGAAAGAAAGATGAGATACGCTGAACTTCGTTTATTACAAGAACAGATTAATCCTCATTTTTTGTACAATACACTAGATTCTATTGTATGGCTTATTGAAATAGAACGTAATCAGGAAGCTATTAATATGGTTATGTCTTTATCTGAATTTTTCAGACTTGTACTTAGTAAGGGTAAAGAATGGATTACTATTAAGGATGAAGAAAGACATATAAGAAGTTATCTTGAGATTCAGCAGGTAAGATACAGGGATATTCTTGATTTTACAATTGATATTGATAAAGAAGTATACGACTACAGAATTCTTAAGATGACATTACAGCCTATTGTTGAAAATTCTTTGTATCATGGAATTAAATGCAAACGAGGCAAAGGCAATATAATAGTTAGAGGATATAAAGAAGAGAATAAGATAATTCTTACTGTAGATGACAATGGCGTTGGAATGGATGAAAAGACATTGTCAGAACTTAGAGAAATTATAAAACGTCCATGTAAAGAAACAGAAAAAGGTTTCGGTCTGGCTAATGTAAATGAGCGTATCCATGTTAACTTTGGATATGAATATGGTATTGAAATTAATTCTTTTATTAATGAAGGTACATCAGTAAGGCTTATTATTCCGGCAATTATGCCTAATGATCAGGAGGAATTGCATGAGTAAAAAGAAAGCATATGCGGTTTTGATTGGTCTGTGTCTGGTTAGCATTTTGTCTATGATTTATTTTGGTTTTATCAGAGGATTTAATGATAATACTGAGATAATTGCGTCATCTGATGACAAACTTATTATGGTTGGCGTTTCGCAGCTTGGTAGTGAGTCGGTTTGGAGAACTGCTAATACAGAATCTGTTCAAAATACATTTACAAGAGATAATGGTTATTTTTTGGTTTTTAGTAATGCCAGACAGATTCAGGAGAATCAGGTTAAGGCATTGAGAGGCTTCATTTCTCAAAAGGTAGATTATATTGTGTTTTCTCCTGTTACTGAAACAGGCTGGGATACGGTATTGATGGAAGCTAAGGATGCTAACATTCCTGTAATACTTATGGATAGAACAGTGGATGTTACAGATGATTCACTGTATATTACCAGAGTTGGTTCAGATATGCATGAAGAAGGAAAACAGGCCGGAATGTGGCTTGAAGAAGAACTTCGTAATGCTGGGCAATTCAATGATGATATAAATATTGTAATACTTACAGGAAACAAAGGCTCATCTGCAGAAATAGGCAGAAGTGGCGGTTTTCATGAGATTGCTGACAAACATGATAACTGGAATATTATTGCCGAGGTTGATGCGGATTTTACAACATCTAAAGCTAATGAAGAGATGCGTAAAATAGCAATTAAGAATTCAAAGATTGATGTTGTTGTTTGCCAAAATGATGATATGGCTTTTGGTGCTATTGAAGCTTTGGAGTCTGCTGGATTTAAGGTTGGTGTCGGCGGTAGTGTTAAGCTTATCTCATTTGACGCCTGTAAAGATGCTCTTAAGATGGTTGAACAGGGAATTATAAACGTTGATATTGAATGTAACCCCCTTCAGGGTAATTACATCAGCGAGGTAATTAAAGATATAGAAGCTGGTGAAGATGTAAAAAAAGAGTATATTGTTGATGAGATGGTATTTACCATTGATAATGTCAGCGAATATATTGCAGAAAGAACTTATTAGATTTGAGATAAAGGGTGAATAAATGCTAAAAGTTTTTTTGGTTGAAGATGAGAGTATTATAAGAGATGGTCTGAAAACATCGATTCCATGGGAACAGTTTGGATATGTTCTTGTTGGAGATGCCGCAGATGGTGAGATGGCTTTGCCACTGATTCGAAAGACCAGGCCAGATGTACTTATAACTGATATCAAAATGCCATTTATGGATGGACTTGAACTAAGTCAGATAGTAACCAGTGAATTACCATCTACCAAGATTATTATTATTAGTGGTCATGATGATTTTGAATATGCCAGACAGGCTATAAGCATAGGCGTAGAACAATATCTGTTAAAACCTATTACCAGAAGTACGCTTCAAAAGGTGTTATCTGAGCTTAAGGCCAAAATTGAATCCGAGAGAGAACAGTCTAACTATTTGAAAAAATTTCAGA
This sequence comes from Lachnospiraceae bacterium, assembly GCA_045627645.1. Taxonomy (GTDB): domain Bacteria; phylum Bacillota; class Clostridia; order Lachnospirales; family Lachnospiraceae; genus Colinaster. The sequence goes on along the minus strand of JAZQOC010000056.1, from coordinate 35,531 downwards.
CTGAGTACCATGAGTATGAACAACTTTCAAAGAGACATTTCTTTGAGAAAATTTTTGATAGAAAGTTACAGCTGAAAGAAATCTATGATGAGGCAGCAAAGCTTGGCATAGAGTTGAATTCGGAGTGTTATAATCTTGCTCTTGTGTATTGCAAAGATGGTGAAAATGATATCATACGATATTTTTCAAGATTCAGTGAATATGTTGTTATCAGATGGAATATTAATGTGTTTTGCATATTGATGATGGGAGATGCTGATAGTATTGAAAATCTTACCATAAGATGTCAGCAAAATATTGAAAGGATTTGCAATACATATGCAGGTAGTCCATGGAATCTGAGTGTTGGTAAATCGGTTGAAAGACTTAGTCAGTTGCCGGATTGTTACGAACAACTCAATGGAATATTTGGATATCGATTCTTAATTCCAGATGAACACATATTATCTGAGGATAGCATTAATCAGATTAAGAGCAAAAATGATGCTGATTATGAAGATAATGATTTGATTGAATCACAGGCTAAAAACATTATCAAAATTGCACTAAAATACATAGAAGAGAATTATGTGAAAGAAGAGTTGTCTTTAAATGATGTTTCTGCATTTTGCAATGTAAGCCCTAATTATTTTTCTTCTCTGTTTAGTAATGAAATGCAACAGACTTTTGTTGAATATGTAACTAATAAAAGAATTGCAAAAGCTAAAAAAATGCTTAAAACAACAACTCTTCATACAGGAGAAATTGCTGCTATGGTGGGTTATAAGGATCAGCATTATTTTAGCGTTGTATTTAAGAAAATACAGGGGTGTTCACCTAGAGAATATAGAAATAGTAAGGAAGTTTAATATATTAAAGAAGAAGGAAGTGTTATTACTTCCTTCTCTTTTTTTCTTTCGGAAAGAAGCAGTTCGACTATTTTTGAGTACATTAGAGATTTTTCACCATCATATATATGAATAGGAAAATCACAAAGACTACTCATGTAACTTCTGATAAATGAGAAAACAGAGATATCTTCGCTGATTTTTCTTGTATTTTTCAAGTGAGTTATAGTACTGTATGCTATTTCATCCTGGCCGCATATAATTACAGAAGGCGTATTAGTATATGTGTCTAAAATTTCTTTGATACATTGGGAGTTGTTGTTATATCTGATTTCCATCAAATCTTTATGAGTTATCCAGTATATATTGTTTTCATTATATGAGTATTCATTATCGGCCATACATTGTGTAAAACCATAGTATCGATCAATACAACCGCGATCGTCTAATACGAATATTGCACACCAGTTCTTTTCTGTTGATTTTATTCTTTTGGCAACACTGTAGCCAGAATAAAAGTCGTCAAATTTAATGTAGCTGCAATTCGTAATATTAGGGTATGGATTGCCTATGAATATTACATTTGTTTTTTTAGTGGTTAAAGAGTTGTATAAAACTTCATTTGGAGTAGGAAGATTATTTCTTGAACTTATAACAATAATATTGCTTACAGGGTTGTCGATTAAAAATTTCAGGATAGCAGCTTCTTCAGTGTTTGAATCGTGGCTTTCATATATTGATAAACTGAAATTTATACCAAGTAATATTTTCTCTAAATCAGAAATGATATCAGGGTATATGTATTCTTCTTTGTCTGGAACAATTATGGCACATTTATTGACTGATTTTTGAAAAGCAGATGATAAGTATATGCCGCTTCCCTGTCTTTTTTCGATTAGTCCATATTCCTCGCATTTTTCCAATGCTTTTCTTATTGTCTGGCGACTCACAGCGTATTTGATGCATAATTCGCGTTCTGTAGGTAATTTAATTGTACCAAATTCTTTATTTCTAATTGAATCTGCAAGTGTTGCTGCGATTTCTTCGTATAACTTACTCATGTTATTTCTTTCTACCTGTCTGGTTGTCGGTTAAAAAGTTCAAAAATTTAAATAATTTTAAAAAATTGTAAATTTATATTAGTAAAAAAATACTATCGTTAGTAGATGTTTGTAAAAATATAACTATATGTTGGTAATAATTACATACATTTTATAATGAATATATGTTTTGGGGTGTAATAAAATAACAGAAAAATATTAAAATAATAATCATTAATCTTAAGATATTGAAAATATTCTAATATTTGTATTCAATATAGCACATCAAGACCAAAATTGGTATGCATAAAATTAATAAATGTATTTTTTACAGGTTTAAACTAATTGTTTAGAGGGGCAAAAGACTATAAATTGTTATTAAGGGAATAGAAGAAGTCCCGAAAATATTTTTCTTACACAATAGGGAGGAAAGAATAAAAATGAAAAAGAAAGTTATTAGTGCAATTCTTAGTGTAGCAATGGCTTCAACATTATTAGTTGGATGTGGTTCTAGCTCAGCTCCAGCAGCAGATGCTCCAGCAGCAGGCGGAAGCGATATGATCAAAGTTGGTATCATCAACAATGACCCTAACGAGTCTGGTTACAGAACAGCTAACGTTAACGACCTTAAGAACACATTCTGTGAAGCTAACGGATATGATGCTTCATTTGCTTACAGCTTAAAGAATGATGAGCAGATCGCAGCAGCACAGAAGTTCGTGCAGGATGGTGTTGATTACTTATTATTATCTGCAGCAGATACAGCAGGTTGGGATTCAGTTCTTAAAGATGCTCAGACAGCAGGCGTAAAGGTTATCCTTTTCGATAGAACAATTGATGCAGATCCTTCACTTTACGAAGCTTCAATCGTTTCTGATATGGCTAAAGAAGGTGATACAGCTGTTACATGGTTAGCAGGTCAGAATTTATCAGAGTACAATGTAATTCATATCCAGGGTGTTATGGGTTCTGCAGCTCAGCAGGGACGTTCTGGTGCATTAGATGCTAAGGTTGCTGCAGAAGCTAACTGGAACATCGTAACACAGCAGACAGCTGAGTGGAATGCTGAAAAGGCAGAGCAGATCGTTACTTCTGTAATCAATGCTGGTGACAGCTTCAACGTAATTTACGCTGAGAACGATGATATGGCTAAGGGTGCTGTAGCAGCTCTTGATAAGGCTGGTATCTCACACGGTGTTGGCAAGGACGTAGTAGTTATGGGATTTGACTGCAACAAGTGGGCTCTTGAGGAACTCCTTGCTCAGAACTGGAACTACGATGGACAGTGTAACCCATTCCAGTCATCATACATTGATGCTATCATCAAGGATCTTGAAGCAGGTAAGGCTCCAGCTGAGAAGACAGTTATCATGGATGAGAAGGGCTTTGATGCTACAACAATTACACAGGATGACGTAAACAACTACGGTATCTAATCTTGTTTATTTGAATTTGAAGTTATAGATTGCGGCGGGGTGTATACTCCGTCGCAAATTTATGAAAAGAGAAGTATAAGGGTACAAAAACGAAGAAAGGTAAGGCCATCAGTGGGAAAAGAAATATTACAATTACGAAATATTCATAAGAGCTTCCCTGGAGTTAAAGCTTTGCAGGGTGTTGACTTTACTCTCAGAGAGGGTGAAATTCATGCACTTATGGGTGAAAATGGCGCTGGTAAGTCAACACTTATCAAAGTATTGACAGGCGTATATACAAAAGATGAAGGCACAATTACTATGGACGGTTCTGAAGCAGTGATTAAGAGTCCACAGGATGCTCAGAACATTGGTATTAGTACAGTATACCAGGAGATTACATTGTGCCCTAATTTATCAGTTGCTGAAAATATGTACATTGGAAGAAGCAACGAAATATTACAAAATTGGAAAAAAATGAATGAAGGTGCAGATGCAATTCTTCAGTCTTTAGATATACCTGCAAAATCGACACAGCAGCTTGCAAGCTGTTCAATTGCTGTTCAGCAGATGGTTGCCATTGCAAGAGCAGTTGATATGGACTGTAAGGTTCTTATTCTTGATGAACCTACATCGTCCCTTGATGAGCAGGAAGTTGAAAAATTGTTTAAGCTTATGCGTGATCTTAAGAGCAGAGGCGTTGGTATTATTTTCGTAACTCATTTCCTTGAGCAGGTTTATGAGGTCTGCGATATGATCACTGTTTTAAGAGACGGAAAACTTGTGGGAGAATATAAGATTGCTGATCTTCCGCGTGTTAAGCTTGTATCTAAGATGCTTGGTAAAGACTTCGATGATATGGCTGAGATTAAGAGCGATAATACTGTTTTTGAATCTGATTCAAAAACTCCAGTTATAGAAGTTGAGGATTTATACTCAGACGCAGGAATTAAACCATTTAATTTTAAGGTTGATAAAGGTGAAGTAACAGGATTTACTGGTCTTTTGGGTTCTGGTAGAAGTGAATGTGTCAGAGCAATCTTCGGTGCAGATAAGGTTCTTGGTGGAACAGTTAAGAAAAATGGGGAAGTAATTAAGATAAAGAAACCTATTGATGCGATGAAGGCTGGTATAGGTTATATACCTGAAGATAGAAAGATTGATGGTATTGTTGGAGATCTTTCAGTAAGAGACAACATTATTCTTGCACTTCAGGTTATGAAAGGTTTCTTTAAACCATTCACAAAAGCGCAGGCTAATGCATTTGCAGATGAATATATCAAACTTTTGGGTATTAAAACTGCTAGTGCAGATACACCAATTAAACAGCTTTCGGGTGGTAATCAGCAGAAGTGTATTGTAGCAAGATGGCTGCTGACTCATCCGGAATATTTGATACTTGATGAACCTACCAGAGGTATTGACGTTGGTACAAAGGTTGATATACAGAAACTTGTACTTAAACTTGCCAGTGAAGGTATGGGAATTACATTTATTTCATCTGAAACTGATGAAATGTTACGTACATGTTCAAGACTTGTGGTTATGAGAGACCGTAAGGTTGTTGGTGAACTTAAGGGAGATGATCTTACTCAGAATAAGATTATGAGTACTATTGCAGGAGGTAACGAAAATGAAGGCGAATAAGAAATCATTTACCAATATTTTCAGAAATCAGATATTTATTCCTCTTGCTGCACTTGTGCTTCTTGTAATATTTAATCTGATAGCTGATCCTACATTCTTTAAAATTACATATCAGTTAAATTCTGATGGTCAGTATATTCTGTATGGCAACTTAATTCAGATTCTTGACTTTGGTTCAGAGTTGGCTATTTTAGCTATTGGTATGACTTTTGTTACTGCTGCAAGTGGTGGACAGGATATTTCCGTTGGCGCCGCTATTGCAATTGCGGGTAGTGTTGTTCTCAGAGTACTATGCGGTTCTAATACCAGACCTGAAGCAGGACAGTTACAGACAACATACCTTGTAGCATTTTTAGTTGCATGTGTTGTAGCAGCTTTATTTGGTGCGTTTAATGGTTTGCTTGTTTCGGTATTTAAAATCCAGCCAATGGTTGCGACATTGATTCTCTTTACAGCAGGTCGTTCTATTGCTGCATGGATTAACAACAATGAACTTCCAATTATCAGTGATCAGTCGTTTAAGTATTTTGGTGGATATCTTCCAAATGTGCCAATTCCAACACCTGCAATTCTTGCTATTGTTGTTGTAATTGTAACATTTTCATTACTTAAATTAACTAACCTTGGACTTTATATTCAGGCAGTTGGTATTAATGAGAAGTCTTCAAGACTTAATGGTTTAAATCCAACAGCAGTTAAGTTTTTGTCATTTGTATTACTTGGCTTGTGTGTAGCTGTAGCTGGTCTTATCAAGGTAAGCCGACTTTCTACTATCAATTATTCAGTAATTGCCAAAGATATAGAAATGGATGCAATCTTAGCAGTTGCACTCGGTGGAAATGCACTTGGTGGTGGTAAGTTCAATATGACTGCTTCTATACTTGGCGCATATGTAATTCAGTTCCTTACTATTACATTGTATTCAAGAAAAGTACAGTCTGATGCACTTCCAGCATATAAAGCTATTGTTGTAATTCTTCTTGTAGTATTTTCAGCACCTACAGTAAGAGACTGGATGTCAAAAACTTGGAAGAAACTTACAACAAAGACTCCATTAAAGGAGGTGGCATAAGATGAAGAACTCAGAAAACAAGAAGAGTTTAATTAGTAAGATTGCTGGTATGACAGATAGCAATTTGCTGCTTACAATTACTGTAGTAGTTTTTGTACTTATGTATGTAGGAGCTATTATATTCCAGGGAAAAGGCTTCCTTAAGCCACAGACATTTTTTAATATTTTGAATACAAATGCATACCTTATCATTCTTTCATGTGGTTTATCACTTGTTATGATTACTGGTGGAATTGATATTTCCGTTGGTGGTGTAACAGCTTTGGTAAGTATGTGTTGTGCTGTTAATCTTGATTATAAGGGCGGTAATATTTTTACAGCACTTTTGATTGCACTTTGTATTGGTGTTGCATTTGGAGCAATTCAGGGATTCCTTGTTGCTTATCTTGATATTCAGCCATTCATTGTTACTCTGGCAGGTATGTTCTTTGCACGTGGTATGACGACTATAGTTAATTCATCACCTTTCAATGTTGCAAATGAGCAGTTTGTAAAGTTGAAGGATACAAGAATTGTTGTTCCATTTATGGGATCTTATAACAAGAAAGGAATCTATGTTGATTCTTATGTTGAAGTTGGTGTTATAGTTGCATTACTTATTGTTATTCTTATGTTTGTAATGCTTAAATGGACAAAATTAGGACGTCAGTTCTATGCAGTTGGTGGTAATCCACAGTCAGCTCTTATGCTTGGTATTAATGTTAAATTTACCAGATTTATGTCACAGTTTATCTGTGGAGTTTTAGGTGGTATTGGTGGTTTTGTTTACTTCTTACATGTAGGTAGTGGATCACCTAGCCATGCAGCAGGTGCAGAGATGAATGCTATTGCATCATCTATCATCGGTGGAACAATGTTAACTGGTGGTGTTGGTAACATTATTGGAACATTGTTTGGCGTTCTTTCCTTGAGTACAATTCAGAATATAGTTTCATCAGCTGGTCTTGATCAGGCTTGGTGGACAGGTATAACAATTGCTGCAATGCTTTGCCTGTTCCTTGTAATTCAGTCAGTTGTTGTTGCGGGAAAGAAAAAATCTTTGCAAAATAAATAATTTATATTATTTATTCTTTTTATACCCTTTTTCTCAGGAAGGCCATACGAAAGTATGGTCTTCTTTGGTAGTTGAAGTGAGTATTGACAGAATAAAAAAATATAACTGTGCACGTGAACATTTTTGTTGTTTGTATTTATTACTTATGTTAAAATACAAATATATGTGTGCTGCATATTTTGGCCTTTAAGGCCTGATTATATTTGGAGCGCAAATAGCGACTTACTATGTGAGAAGGAGAAAAGAAATGACCAATTTAGAACTTAAGCAAAAAGCCAATGAAGTTCGTAAAGGTATCGTTACATCTGTTCACAGCGCTAAGGCTGGACATCCAGGTGGATCATTATCAGCAGCTGATATGTTCACATTCCTTTATTTTGAAGAGATGAATATCGATCCTAAGAATCCAAAGATGGAGGACAGAGACCGTTTTGTATTGTCAAAAGGACATACAGCACCAGGTCTTTACTCAACACTCGCAAACAGAGGTTATTTCCCTGTTGAAGACTTAACTACACTTCGTAAGTTAGGTTCATACCTTCAGGGTCATCCATGTATGCAGGAGACACCGGGTGTAGATATGTCATCAGGTTCTCTTGGACAGGGTATTTCAGCAGCTGTTGGTATGGCTCTTGCAGCTAAATTAGATAATAAAGATTATAGAACTTATACACTTCTTGGTGATGGTGAAATCCAGGAAGGTCAGGTATGGGAAGCAGCTATGTTTGCTGGTGCTCGTAACCTTGATAACCTTGTTGTTATTGTTGATAACAATGGTTTACAGATTGATGGTAAGATTGAAGATGTATGTTCACCATACCCAATCGACAAGAAGTTTGAAGCATTCAACTTCAATGTAATTAACATTGACGGCCATGATTTTGATGCTATTCGTGATGCTATGAATAATGCAAAGGCATGCAAAGGCAAGCCAACAGCAATTATTATGAAGACAACAAAGGGTAAGGGCGTAAGCTTCATGGAGAACAATGCTGGATGGCATGGAAAGGCTCCTAACGATGATGAGTACGCTACAGCTATGGCAGATCTTGCTGCTATTGATGAACAGTTAAAGGAGGGCAACTAAGATGGCAGATAAGATCGCTACAAGAGACAGTTATGGTAATGCGCTTGTTGCATGCGCAGAAGACTTCCCTAATTTAGTTGTACTTGATGCAGACCTTGCTGGTGCAACAAAGACAGGTACATTTTTAAAGGCTTATCCAGACAGACATATCGATTGTGGTATTGCTGAGTGTAATATGACAGGTATCGCTGCTGGTCTTGCTACATGTGGAAAGATTCCTTTCATTTCTTCATTTGCTATGTTTGCAGCAGGAAGAAATTTTGAACAGGTTAGAAACTCAATTGGTTATCCTCATCTTAATGTTAAGATTGGTGCAACACATGCTGGTATTACAGTAGGTGAAGATGGTGCTACACATCAGTGTAACGAGGATATTGCACTTATGAGAACAATTCCTGGCATGACAGTTATTGTTCCTTCAGATGATATTCAAGCTAAGGCTGCTGTTAGAGCTGCACTTGAGATGAATGGACCTGTTTATCTTAGATTTGGTCGTGCAGCTGTTCCAGTAATCAATGACAATGCTGATTACAAGTTTGAAATCGGTAAGGGCGTTAAGCTTGCTGATGGTGATGATGTTACAATCATTGCAACAGGTATTTGCGTTGATTCAGCTATGCAGGCTGCTAAGATTCTTGAAGAAAAGGGAATCAAGGCTGATGTTATTAATATCCATACAATCAAGCCACTTGATGAGGAGATGGTTATAGCTTCAGCTAAGAAGACTGGTAAGGTATTTACAGTAGAAGAGCACAGTGTAATTGGTGGTCTTGGTTCAGCTGTATGTGATTGTCTTGCAGCTAATGCACCTACTAAGGTTGTTAAGATTGGTATGAACGATAAGTTTGGTGAGTCTGGTCCAGCTAATGCACTTGTTGAGAAGTATGGTCTTGACGGTAAAGGCGTTGCTGCAACAATTCTTGCTAACATCTAATTTTAAAATTTATAAGGGACTGTATTTATTACAGTCCCTAATTTAATGTATGAATATATTTGTACATTATTGGAGGAAATTTGACATGAATATACTTGCACCATCAATTTTGGCTGCAGATGTTACAAAACTTGGGGATGAAATTAATGCAACTGTTAATGCAGGTGCTGAATATATACATATTGACGTTATGGATGGCGTATTTGTTCCAAAACTCAGTTATGGTCAATGCGTTGTTGAAAGCATAAGAAAATGCACTCAGGCTGTATTTGATGTACACCTTATGATTGTTGATCCAATTAAGTGTGTTGATGATTTTGCTTCTATTGGTGCAGATATTATTACAGTGCATCTTGAAGCATGTAAAGATGTTAAAGCTACATTGATAAAAATTAAAGAGAGTGGTTGCAAAGTCGGATTATCGATTAAACCTGCAACACCAGTTGATAGTATTATTCCATATTTGGAATATGTTGATATGATTTTGATTATGAGTGTTGAACCAGGTCTGGGTGGCCAGAAATATATTGAAGAATCAACTGAAAGGATTCGTCAGACAAGAGCGCTTATTTCAGATGGAAAATTAGACGTTGATGTTGAGGTAGATGGTGGTATTTATCTTGGAAATCTTCAGATGATTCTTGATGCAGGGGCCAATGTAATAGTAGCAGGATCTGCTATTTTTAGAGGCGATATTACGGATAATACACAAAAGTTTGTTGAGATTATGAAATAGTCTGGTGCTTGGTATGGTTAATGAATGGATATATTTTGGCATAGAGGATTCTTTTAGAAAAATAGTATCAGTGTTTAGCGAAGATTATGATATTGAAGCATGGACTGATATGGGAATTATTGAAGTTGCTGTGGGTAAATCATCAATTGATTTTGAAATGATTGAAGAAAAACGATGGGATGATTTCAGCAAAGAACATGCAGCTGAGTTTGGATATAATAAGATGTATATTGTTACAGTATCAAAAGATGCCGAAGTCTGGGCAGAAGAATTTATGAAAGCTGTTTGCCAAAGAGTGGGCGGAAGATTTTGCGCTGATAGTGAAAATCTTGAGCCACATATAGAATAAAAGAAATCGTATTATTTACGATTTCTTTTTTAATTTACACCAAGTACAATTCCAGATATTATAACTGCTGCACATATGAGTTTGTGAGTTGTATTTTTCTCTTTAAATATAAAACGTCCTGCTAGAATTGTTACTATGCAACCTGCCTGTTTTAGGAGAGTCATAACTGATATCTGACTCTCTGGGGAAGAGTTTGCTATAAATAGAGCTCTGTCACCTATGACAAACATTATACTAAGAATCCAAATCCATTTATTGGTTAAAGAGGATTTGTAATTTATAGTTGTTTTGGTAATGACAATATATGCAAGATACATTAGTACCAGAAAAAGCATATACCAAAATTGAAGTTGCGAACTATTGATATCTTTCATTAAGACTTTGTCTAAAAAGCCTGAAATTGCATTTAAAATACAGGATGCAAAAGCCATAATTACATAAATTGTTTTAACAATTGATTCACCATCTTTGCTTTTACCGGTTTTTAGAAGTAATAATCCCACGCATACAAGAAGTAGCCCAATTATATGCAAAAAACTCATGGATTCTTTTAGAACTATTGTACCTAATAATGTGGCAAATAATACTCTTGAAAGATCCAATACGCCATATAAGCTTATTGGAAGTTTCTTGATGGCTTTAAAACTAAAAATCCAGGCAATAAATATAACAAAAGATTTAATAAGAATGTAAATATAATATACGGGCGCTAATCCGAAAACATTTTTTATATCTGGCACAACAATTAGAAAGGATAAGAGCGTATATACAAATAACACTTCCATTGTTGAATTAATTTCTAAAGCTTTTTTCTTGCATATTTCTCTGGCACCTTTTAATGTACCATATAATAATACTAACCAAATCCACATAAAATTATAATTTCCTTAATAAAATATACCTTGGTATTTTACATTTATATTTTTGATATTTCAAGGCGACTATTGAAGTTATGTAAATTATAATATATAATTAAATCACCCGAGTGGAACAAATCCTGATATTTTGAACCTACATTTACTTTAAACGGGATTCCTATATTGCACAAGAACATGTCAGGCCTCCGTTTGCAGTGGAAGACAGACGCTTGCGTTGCGGTAACCCACCTAGCATAAGCTAGGAGTCAAAATTCAGGGACCTCTTGGGGTTTTGTGGCCTTTGGCCACTTTTTTATTATTTGGAATTGGTGATTTGATGATTAAGAAGATTTATCTTGTGTTTAGACAATTTGGTCAACAGATGAGAATGGATAATATAAGTGCATATGCTGCATCTATGGCTTTTTATTTTGTTCTTTCAATTGTGCCTATTTTGTTGATTTTATGTCAGATTTCATCACACATTCCTGTATCTGAGCAGATGCTTCAGGCGTTTATAGCTCAATATACGCCTTATTTTTTAGATGGAACATTAAATAATGTATGGCAACAGGTGGATGATCAAAATGCAACCTTCATTCCTATAGCTATTGTTGTTTTGTTATGGTCTGCTGGTAAGGCTGTATGGGGAATGATGATGGGACTTAATGCTTGTAATGAAGTTAAGGAAACCAGAAATATTATTCTTGTCAGGTTATGGGCATCGTTTTATTCCTTTGTTATGCTGATTATACTTATAATATGCATTGGTATGATCGTTGTCAGTGAGAAGATGATAGTGGCAATTAATAATTTTTTACCAGGAATATCGCGTTGGTTTTATTATTTTGATTCCTTTAGATTTATATTTATTTGGGCTATTGCTGTAATATTACTTACATTGATATACAAAGTAATTCCTAACATTAAACTTAAATACAAATATCAGCTTCCTGGTGCAATTATTGCTGCAGCAGGTTGGGCTATATTTTCCTGGGGATTCTCTATATACGTTGAAAATTTTAGCGCCTTTAGTTTTTATGGTAGCCTTAGTACTTTGTTTTTTATTTTAATGTGGATGTATATATGCATGTATTTACTATTAATAGGAGCATATATTAACAGGTTTTTTAATAAAGAAATTATTAAAATGATGGATAAAAAATTCTTTTTAATAAATAAAAAGAAGGAAGAAGGAGAATAGAAAATGAGCAAGAATGTATGGACTGAAGCTAAGCAGAAGAAGGTAAAAGAAATTGATAAATTTGCAGTCTCTTATATGGATTTTTTGAACAAAGGAAAAACTGAGCGAGAATGTACTGATTATATTGTGAATACCATTGAGGCTCATGGGTATAAGGAACTGAAAAGCTTGTTGGACTCAGGTGCAACTATAAAAACTGGTGATAAGATTTATGCTGTTAATATGAACAAGTCTGTTCTTATGTTTAATATTGGTGAAGATAGTTTGGAATCAGGCATGAATATTTTGGGCGCACATATTGATTCGCCTAGACTTGATTTGAAGGCCAATCCATTGTATGAAGATTCAGAAATTGCTTATTTTGATACGCATTATTATGGCGGAGTTAAAAAATACCAGTGGGTTACATTGCCTTTGGCTCTTCATGGTGTTGTTGTGAAGAAAGATGGTTCAACAGTTGAGATAAATATTGGTGAGGACCAAGATGATCCTGTATTCTTTATCTCTGATTTGTTAATACATCTTGCACAGGATCAGCTTGAGAAGAAAGCTTCTAAGGTTATAGAAGGAGAACAGCTTGATGTAATAATTGGAAGTATGCCTATAGCTGGTGATAAAGATGCAAAAGAAGCAGTAAAAGCAAATATTCTTAAAATTTTAAAATCAAATTATGATATAGAAGAAGAGGATTTTCATTCTGCTGAAATTGAAGTTGTTCCTGCTGGAAAGGCAAGAGAGGCAGGTTTTGACAGAAGTATGATTCTTGGTTATGGACATGACGACAGAGTGTGTGCATATCCAAGCATGGTTGCTATGTTGGAAGCTGGAACATGTAAAAAAACATCTTGTTGTATTCTTGTTGATAAGGAGGAGATTGGATCAGTTGGTGCAACAGGCATGCAATCTATGTTTTTTGAGAATGTTGTTGCTGAAGTGCTTAATCTTAAAGGTGAATACTCTGATTTGGCATTAAGAAGATGTCTCGCAAATTCAAATATGCTTTCAAGTGATGTTAGTTCAGCATATGATCCAACTTTTGCCTCAACCTTTGATAAAAAGAATACAAACAAATTGGGACATGGAATTGTTCTTGAAAAATATACTGGTGCAAGAGGAAAATCTGGATCAAACGATGCTAATGCAGAATATCTTGCTATGCTTAGAAACGTATTCGAAAAGAATAATGTTTTATATCAGACTGGCGAGCTTGGAAAGGTTGATATAGGTGGAGGCGGCACAATTGCATATATTCTTGCTTTATATGGTATGAATGTAACTGATTGTGGTGTGCCTGTTTTAAATATGCATGCTCCATGGGAATGTATAAGTAAAGCTGATTTATATGAAACAAAGTGTGGATATGTTGCCTTTTTGAAGGATGCACAGTAAAGAAGGATTTAGATGAAAACTTCGGATTTTTATTATGACTTACCTCAGAAATTAATAGCACAGAATCCCCTTGAGGACAGAAGTTCGTCAAGGCTTATGATATTAAACAAAAATAATGGTAATGTCACACATAAAATTTTTAAAAATATAACAGAATATCTAAAAAAAGGGGATTGTCTTGTTTTAAACAACACTAAAGTAATACCTGCAAGACTTTTAGGCGTTAAAGAAGATACAGGAGCAGCTGTTGAAGTGTTCCTTCTTAAACGACTTGAAAATAATAAATGGGAATGTCTTGTAAAGCCTGGTAGGAAATTAAGGCCAGGTGCAAGAGTTGTATTTGGTGATGGTCTGTTAAAATGTGAAGTGATCGATGTTGTTGAGGAAGGCAACAGAATTGTACATTTTGAGTTTGAGGGTATTTTTGAAGAGATACTTGATATACTTGGTGAGATGCCTTTACCTCCATATATTACACATAAGCTTCAAGACAGAAACAGATATCAGACTGTATATGCTAAATATGAAGGCAGCGCTGCAGCTCCAACAGCGGGTTTGCATTTTACGCCTCAATTATTGAAGCAAATAGAAGAACTTGGGGTAAGTATTGCTTATGTTACTTTACATGTAGGACTAGGCACATTCAGACCGGTTAAAGTTGATGATGTAAACAATCATCATATGCATACAGAATTCTATGAAGTAGATCAAACTGCTGCCAATACTATTAATGAAACTAAGAAGAATGGTGGAAGGGTGATATGCGTTGGAACTACAAGTTGTAGAACAATAGAAAGTGCTGCAAACGATGATGGTTTTGTGGAAGCTTGTAGTGGCGATACGGATATTTTTATTTATCCAGGATATAAATTTAAGGTTTTAGACTGCCTTATAACTAATTTCCATTTGCCTGAATCTACTCTTGTTATGCTGGTATCAGCGCTTGCTGGAAAAGATAATGTTCTAAATGCTTACGCTACAGCGGTTGATGAAAAGTACAGATTCTTTTCTTTTGGTGATGCTATGTTTATTACTGATAATGATTAACTTGTAGATTTTATTGTTTTTGTGTATTATTAATTTGATAGTTTGTAGGCTATTATTTTGTATTGGAGATTGGTATGGAAAAGAGACGTTACCAGAGAACAGAATTAAAATCTAAACTTATTATTAAACAGCTAGATAGTCCTGTTGGTAAGGAAGTATCTATTGAGGTATCTGATATTTCCAAAGTTGGTGTTGGATTTAACTGTACAGAACCACTTGCAATCAGTGGCATTTATGAGGGGTTCCTTACTATTTGGACAAGAGAAGTGATTCATGCTTTTCTTGAAATAGTTCGTATTGAGATGAAAGAGGACTATTTTGAGTACGGAGCTATTTTTGTTGGTATGCCTGAGATGGATTCTAAGAGAATCGAGATTTACCAGCAGATTGAAGGTCTCGTAAAGGAATAATTCATTGAAATGAAATGTATTTTATTGGCTGGCGGTCGTGGAGACCGCATGTGGCCATTATCAAGAAAAAATTATCCAAAACAGTTTATTAGTATAAAGAATAATCATTCCATATTTCAGGAAACTATTGCTAGAAATATGGCTTTTTGTGATGAATTCATTATTGTTACAAATAAAGATTTTCAATCTGTAATTGAAAATCAGATGAAAGCTTTTAAAGGTCTTACATACCGTTGTATCTTTGAAGAGGAAGGAAAAGGAACTGCGCCTGCAGTTGTTTTGTCGAGTTTGGCACTTCCTGAATCAGAGTTGGTATTCGTGGTCGCTTCTGACCAGTTGATTTCAGGTGAACAATATAAAGATTGTATACTTACAGCTAAAAATATGGCGTTAGAAGGCAATATTGTTTCTTTTGGTATGGATATTGTTAATCCGGATACAAGATATGATTATATTCGTTATTCTGGCAATGATATTGAGGAGTATATTTCGAATCCTGATATGCTTCAGGCTATGTCATTTAAAAGTGCAGGCAGGTATTATATAAATGCAGGAATGTATTTGTTTAAAAATGGAGATTTCCTGAATGAATTATCAATTTACTCAAAAGAACTTTTAAATAACTGCAAGATTTGCTATCAGAATAAAGTCACTAAAGGAAATTATATATATTTTTCTTCTGAAAGTTTAGCAGATATTGCGCATGTATCTATTGAAAATATCCTAATTAATATTAATTCAAAGAATAAAGTAGTGCATTGCTCATTTGACTGGCAGGATGTAGGCGGACTTGATGATTTGGATGAGTATTCAATTCAGGATGCTATGATAAGAGGCGTAAATGGAAAGTTGGAGCCTGTTATCAGTAACAAGTGCAATAATACTACCGTAATTAACAGATGTAATAACAAGTTGGTTATGGTTAATCATCTTAAAGATGTTCTTGTTGTGAATACGGATGATGCAATATATATAGGACAAAAGGGACAGTCGAATGATCTTAAGGAAATAATTTTAGACAGTAGTCATTTATGGGATTTCTTTAATAAGAGTTCACTGTTTTATAGAAAATGGGGAAGTTATGAAATCCTTACAGATGATTCGAATGCAGGTTTTGAGGTAAGAAAAGTTTGTATTTTACCTGGAAAAACCATATATATGCATAAGCATAATCAGAAAACTGAAAGTATAAGTATCGTTAATGGTCGATGTAAAGCTGTTATTGGAGATGAAAATCGAATTTTAGAGTGTGGTGATTCAATTACTATATTACCTCAATGTCAGCATCAGCTCAGTTGTATAAGTGACGAGAATCTTGTTCTTATAGAAACTTCTACTGGTATAGAGAATTCTAAGGATGATATTGTTTCTGTTACTTCTAAAGATATGGGTGAAGGTGAACTTGGTTTTTATTATGAACCTTTTGTTTTACTTAAGCCTTCATACAAAGATTATTTATGGGGAGGAAACAGATTAAAGACAGTTTTTGATAAGGAAACAGAACTTAAGCTGCTTGCAGAGAGCTGGGAATTATCGGCTCATCCTGATGGACAAAGCACTATAGCTTCTGGTAAATATTCAGGTCTTTTGTTTGCGGATTATCTAGAACATATTGGAATAGAGGCTTTGGGTTGGAAATATCAGGGATTAAATCATTTTCCTTTGATGGTTAAGCTTATTGATGCTAAACAGGATTTGTCTATTCAGGTTCATCCTGCGGATGATTATGCTCTCGAACATGAAAATGAATATGGTAAAAGTGAGTATTGGTATATAATTGACTGTGAACCTGATTCTTACATATACTTAGGCTTTAAGGAAGATGTTAGCAAAGAACAGGTTATTGAAGCGTCTAAATCGGGTGAAATAGAAAAACTGCTTAATCGGTTTGAGGTTAAAGCGGGTGATAGATTTTTTATTCCAGCGGGTACTGTTCATGCAATTGGTAAGGGATGCCTGATATGTGAAATTCAGCAAAATTCCAATTCTACATACAGACTGTATGATTTTGAAAGAATCGATAAATATGGAAACAAACGAAGACTTGATCTTGATAAGGCACTAGATGTTATTGATACTAAAAAGTACGAAAATGCACAAGAATGCAAATATTTTTCTGTTAAGGTCAAGAAGAATCATGACAATGGAATTATAAATGTGTCTGAAGAATCCTTTGTATCTTTGCTTATTCTTGAAGGTGAAGGCAGTCTTGAATATAAAGAGGATAATATTTCATTTAAAAAGGGAGATTGTATCTTTATTCCAAGTAAAAATGCTCGAGTTAAGATTTATGGAGATTCGGAATTTATAGAAGTGCGCATTTAAAAAGACAGCTTAGGCTGTCTTTTTTATTTGTGTTAATAGTCTGAAAATTCATACAATAATCTTATCAATATTCAAATAGTATTATAATTGTGTATATTATGTAAAAAATATTGATAAATTGTCTAATATTTAGTAGAATTAACCCATGGGTATTAAAATATAAATAAGTTTTAGGGGTAAAGCTTATTAAAAGGTATGGAGGTTATTTTATGAACGTTTACACAACTGACAAAATACGTAATGTTGTACTGCTTGGACACGGTGGTTCAGGAAAAACTTCTTTGGTTGAAGCTGCTGCATATCTTGCAGGTGTTACTTCGCGTATGGGTAAAGTATCTGATGGAAATACTGTCAGTGATTTTGGAAAAGAAGAGATTAAGAGAAACTTTTCTATTTCTACATCTGTGATTCCTCTTGAGTGGGGAGATTGTAAGATAAATCTTTTAGATACACCGGGTTTCTTTGACTTTGCAGGTGAAGCAGAAGAGGCCGCAAGCGCTGCTGATGCTGCTATTATTGTTGTCAATGGTAAATCAGGTATAGAAGTTGGTACAGAAAAAGCGTGGGAACTTTGTGAAAAATATAAACTTCCTCGTATGATATATGTTTCTAATATGGATATCGACAATGCTTCTTTCAGACAGGTTGTAGAAGATTTGACAGCAAAGTATGGAAAGAAGATGGCTCCATTCCATTTGCCTATAAGAGAAAATGAGAAATTCGTAGGTTATATTAATGTTATTTCTGAAACAGGCTACAGATGGGAAGGAAAGGAAGTAAAAGAATGCGAAATTCCTGATTATAATAAAGAAAATCTTGGTATTTGCAGAGATACACTTATGGAAGCTGTTGCGGAAACAAGTGAAGATATGATGGAAAGATATTTTGGAGGAGAAGTTTTTTCAGAAGCTGAAATAAGATCTGCTCTTAGAATTAATATTAATGACTGTTCGGTTGTACCTATGACAATGGGTTCTAATATATTATGTCAGGGTGTATATACATTGCTTGATGATATTGTTAAATATATGCCAAGTCCTGAGAATAGAACAGTTGCAGGGGTTTCACTTAAGACTAACGAGATTTTTGAGGCTAATTATGATTTCTCCAAACCAAAGTCTGCATATATCTGGAAGACTATTGTTGATCCATTTATTGGAAAATACAGCCTTGTTAAGATTTATTCAGGCGTATTAAAGGCTGGCGATGAAATCTATAACAAGGATAAAGATATTGAAGAAAAGGTTGGTAAATTATACGTACTTCAAGGAAATAAACCTTATGAGGTTCCTGAACTTCATGCAGGCGATATTGGTGCAATTGCTAAATTAACAGCAGCCAGAACTGGTAATACACTCTCAACAAAAGCCAATATCATTCAGTACGGTAAAGTTGAATTACCAACACCATACACATATAGAAGATATAAAGCTGTAAATAAGCAGGATATTGATAAGATTAGCCAGAGTTTGCAGAAGATGATGCATGAAGATTTGACACTTAAAAATGTTAATGATTCTGAAAATGCTCAGCTGTTATTGTATGGTATGAGTGAACAGCATCTCGAAATAATTGCTAGTCGTCTTGAGAATGACTATAAGGTTAAGATTGAATTATCAATGCCTAAGGTGGCTTATCGAGAGACAATTAATAAGAAGTCTGACGTAGAATATAAATATAAAAAGCAGTCTGGCGGTCATGGTCAGTATGGACATGTAAAGATGACCTTTGAACCAAGTGGAGATATAGATAAGGCTTATGAATTTACACAGTCAGTTGTAGGTGGAGCTGTTCCAAAGAATTTCTTCCCTGCAGTAGAAAAAGGCTTGCAGGATTCTGTTGTGAGAGGTCCATTGGCTGCTTACCCAGTTGTCGGCGTGAAGGCTAATTTGTATGATGGATCATATCATCCGGTTGATTCTTCTGAGATGGCATTTAAGATGGCTACTATTCAGGCATTTAAGAAAGGCTTTATTGATGCAAAACCAGTTTTACTTGAGCCAATCATGAGCTTAAAGGTTACAGTTCCTGATGCTAGCACTGGCGATGTAATGGGAGACCTTAATAAGAGACGAGGAAGAGTACTTGGTATGAATCCTACTGGCAATGGAAAGCAGACAGTAGAAGCTGAAGTGCCAATGAGCTGTATATTTAATTATTGTACAGACCTTCGCTCCATGACAGGCGGTGCAGGAGAATATTCATACGAATTTGTAAGATATGAACAGTGTCCATCGGATGTTCAGGAAAAAGAAGTTGCAGCAAGAGCTTCGAAGGTTGCAGAAAACAATATAGAATAAATTTTTGGGGCGGTTCTTTTGTAAAGAGAACCGTCTCTGTGCGTTTATTGATGCGCCTTTATGTATAGTTGCTACAAATATAAAAAGAATATATAATTTATAAGAATGTTTATTGTATTTGACAATACTATCATTTGTTACTCTGTATTTATTATATTTACTTATTATAGGTTGGGAGAAAAACGTGTTTTTAAATATCTATAACAACATTATTTTATCACTGCTTTTAGGCATTATTGCTTCATTTGTGATGACCTTTGTTATCACTAATAAGTTTAAAGGATTGCTTCCGACAGATCGTGGTAAAGAATTTGCTCATGATGGACAGGCTGCGAAAGGAAAACCACAGGGGGCGGGTTTGATTTTTGTACTTGTATTTATAGTTACAAGTATCCTTTTTGGTAATATTAGTTTAGAATATATCATTTTTCTTATTATAGTTGGGTTATGCATGCTTACAGGTTACATGGATGATGCTTCAACGGTTGCCTGGGGAAGAGTAAAGAAAGGCCTGCTAGATCTTATATTAGCTATTGCAGTTGCGGTAGACTACATATATTTTAATGGTTCAGATATTACATTTAGACTGCTTGGTGATTACAAAATATCACTACCACCTGTTCTTATGGCAATTATTATAATTGCTTTAGTATGGTGCTCCATAAATGTGACCAATTGTGCTGATGGAGTAGATGGTTTGTCTGCATCTTTATCAATAATTACTCTTGCAACAACTTATCAGCTCTTTAAAATTGATGGAACTGAGATTGAAAATGGCTATTTTATTATCTTTTTTATTGTTTGTTTACTGGCTTATCTCTGGTTCAATGCAACTCCTAGTATTCTTATGATGGGCGATGCGGGAAGTAGAGCTATGGGAATGGTAATAGCTATAAGTGTATTAAAAACTGGTAGCCTTTTTGCATATGCTTTTATTGCAATAGTTCTTATACTTGATGGAGGACTCGGACTTTTAAAGATTTCACTAATAAAAGTATTCAAGATACACATTATGAAAAATATAAGGACTCCTCTTCATGATCAGGTCAGAAAGAATATGGGGTGGTCAAATACACATAATGTATTTAGATTTGCAATAATACAGTTAATGATAAATATTATATACATTATGCTTGTAAACCTTATATAAATAAATTTTAACAATATTTGTAATAATATTTGTAAGCAAATAGGTATATATTTGTTTGACATTAAAAAGTTTACAAACTAAAATAAAAATGTTGTTTTTTATGAATCTAATATGAAATGGAGATAGAAGATGAGCGCTATTTACAATCATCATGAAGTTGAAAAGAAGTGGCAGAAATACTGGGAGGAAAATGAAACATTCAAGACTGATGTCTGGGATTTTTCTAAACCTAAGTATTATGCTCTAGATATGTTTCCATATCCATCAGGAGTAGGTCTTCACGCAGGACATCCAGAAGGATATACTGCTACAGATATTATGTCTCGTATGAAGAGAATGCAGGGGTATAATGTGCTACATCCAATGGGATATGATTCTTTTGGACTTCCTGCAGAACAGTATGCTGTAACAACAGGTAACCATCCTAATGGTTTTACTGAGAAAAATATCGGGACATTTACAGCTCAGCTTAAAGAACTTGGCTTTGACTATGACTGGTCAAAGTGTCTTGCGACTTCTGATCCTAAATTCTATAAATGGACACAGTGGATTTTTAAGAAATTATATGAAGCTGGATATGCTAAGTTGGTTGATATGCCAGTAAACTGGTGTGAGGAACTTGGTACAGTTCTTTCCAATGATGAAGTAATTGATGGTAAGTCGGAAAGAGGTGGATACCCTGTAATTCGTAAGAATATGAAACAGTGGGTAATTGATCAGGTTGCTTTTGCTGATGAGCTTCTTGAAGGATTAAATGAAATCGACTGGCCAGAGTCTACAAAGGATATGCAGAGACACTGGATTGGACGTTCAGAAGGTGTAGAGGTTAAATTTGACCTTGTAGGTGGTGGAGAATTTAGCATCTATACTACATGTATTGAAACAATTTACGGTATCACATTTATGGTTCTTGCTCCAGATGGAGAAATTGTTAAGAGCCTTATGGATCGCATTGAAAATAAAGAAGAGGTTGAAGCCTATATTGCTGAAACACTTAAGAAAAACGATATGGATCGTACAGAGCTTAACAAGACTAAGTCAGGATGCGAACTTAAGGGTGTACATGCAATTAACCCAGTTAATGGTAAGGAGGTAAGAGTATTTATTGGAGATTTTGTACTTGCTTCTTATGGTACAGGTGCTGTAATGGCTGTTCCTAGTCACGATCAGAGAGATTTTGAGTATGCTATTGCTCATAATATTGATATGATTCAGGTTATTGATGGACCTGGTGTATCAGTAGCTGAAGCAGCTCTTGAAAAGCATGACTATCTTGGAAAAGGTTATAAATTAATTAACTCTGAAGAGTTTACAGATATGATTGTTGAAGATGCAAAGGAAGCAATCACATGCAAGCTTGAGAAAATGGGCGTTGCAAAGAGAACTGTAAATTATCATTTTAGAGAGTGGATATTTGCTCGTCAGCGTTATTGGGGTGAGCCTGTGCCTGTATTCTATACAGAGGATGGAAAGATTCACCTTATTGCAGATGAAGAACTTCCTGTAGTTCTTCCTGAACTTGAAGATTATAAGGGTAAAAATGGACAAGCTCCACTCGAAAATGCTACTGAATGGAAAATGTACAGCAAGGATGGAGTTTCTGGTAAGAGAGAGACATCTACTATGCCTGGCTCAGCTGGTTCAAGCTGGTATTTCTTAAGATATATAGATCCTGATAATGAGAATGAATTTGCTAATCAGGAACTTTTGAAACACTGGATGCCAGTTGACTTATATATTGGCGGACCAGAACATGCTGTTGGCCATCTTATGTATTCAAGAATTTGGAACAGATTCTTATATAATAATGGATTATCTCCTGTTAAAGAGCCATTCCAGAAACTTGTTCACCAGGGTATGATTCTTGGAGAGAATGGTATTAAGATGGGTAAGAGATTCCCTGAATTTGTTGTTAATCCAAGTGACATTGTTAGAGATTATGGTGCAGATACTTTAAGACTTTATGAAATGTTTATGGGACCACTTGAAGTTAGTAAGCCATGGTCACCACAGGGTGTTGAAGGTGCCAGAAGATTCATAAATAAGGTTTGGAATTATTTTACAAATCCTGATAATATTGCTGAAGACAATGTTGAATCACTTAAGAAACTTTACCACCAGACAGTTAAGAAGGTTGCTTCGGATTTTGAACAGCTTGGCTTTAATACAGCAATAGCTCAGATGATGATATTCATGAATACAACAACTAAGTCTACCTGCCCTAGAGAATATGCAGAAGGATTTATTAAAATGTTCTCATGTATTTGTCCACATGTTGGTGAAGAAATATGGAGTATTTTAGGTCACGATAACACTATTGCTTATGAAAGCTGGCCAGTACACGATGAAGAAGCTGTTAAGGAAGACACAGTTGAAATAGGTGTTCAGGTTAATGGCAAGGTTAAGGGAACGGTTTCATTAGGCGTTGCTGAGGATAAAGACAGTGCACTTTCTAAGGCTAAAGCAGTAGAAGGCGTTGCTAAATTTATCGAAGGTAAGACGGTTGTTAAGGAAATTTATGTTCCTGGTAAGATTGTTAATATTGTAGTTAAATAATGTATAAAGGCCTATGGTATATGCCATAGGCTTTTTATAAATATGAGGCATAAATTATGGAACCTCTAAGAATAGGTAATAGAAGTTTTAGAGATTTAGATTCATATAAATGTGCTAAAAGAGATCAGGCTAAAATTGAGATTTTAAAATTAGAATATGATTTAACCAATATTTTGTCTGTTCAAGGGCTTCTTTATGATATCAATTCAAAGAAAATTAGATTTGAAAGTCTGCTTGGAGACGATTTCGCTGAAGAACTTGAAGAAATAATCGCACAATTAGAAGAAGAAAAAAATAAGCAAAGTAACAAAAAAACTTCGGACAAAAAGCATAATTTAAATAAAAAACAAGATTCTGATAAAAATCGAAGCAAAAAGGAATTTAAAGGAAAAAATGGTAAGCTAGGTTTTGATGATTCAGATGAACTTCTTCAGCTTGAAATACAAAAGAATCTAAAAAACAGAGATAGAAAAAGAAAACTGTATATTTCAGTGCTTAGTTTAGTTGCTGTGGCGTGCATGGGATATCTTTCATATTATTACTATATGTATTTCAAAAACGATGGTGAATATGAAGCTTTGTCATCTTTGGTTGGTGTATACAGTAAAGAAGAAACACAAAGTAATTACACTGTTACTCTAGTTGAAGAAGATAAATCAAAACTACCTATCCTGAAAAAATATGAAACATTGTATCAGAAGAATAAGAAACTGGTAGGCTGGCTTAAAATTGATGGTACCAACATTGATTATCCGGTAATGCAGACTGTTAATAATGAGTATTATTTGGATCATAATTATAACCAGGAATACGATAAAAATGGTTCAATTTTTATGGATGCAGAATGTGATCCTGCACATCCAAATGATAACATGATTATATATGGTCATCATATGAAATCTGGTAAAATGTTCGGAAAATTGAATTTATATTCAAAAGAAGAATATTATAAAGAACATCCGACTATAAGCTTTGATACTATATATGAAGAAGGAACGTATGACATAATGTATGTATTCAGATCTAAAATATATAGTGAGGAAGAGATAGTTTTTAAATATTATAAATTCATTGATGCAACTAGTGAAAATGAATTTGATTCCAATATGGAAGAAATGGCTAAGCTTGCTTTGTATGATACCGGTGTAAAGGCAAAGTATGGTGATAAACTTATTACTCTATCTACCTGTGATTATAATGAGTCAAATGGAAGATTTGTTATAGTTGCCAAAAAAGTCAAATAATAAAGAATCTGCGTAAGCAGGTTCTTTTTTGTTATCACTATATATTGAAAAGAATCTTGAATATTTCGCTATATATAGTAAAATATAAATGGTGTTTAATGGAAAATAGGAAAATTATGCGAAAATACTATAGTTTTAGTAGAAAATACCGATATTTTTATAGAAATGTGTTTTTCTATTAAGGAGAAATTTATGAATAATACTTCTAAAAAGGGAACAAAGAGAAGATTAAAGAAATCAATAAGAAAGACTTTTGGTGGTCTTTTCCTAGCATCATCTATCATGGTTGCGGCAATTCCATTTCCAGAAGCTATGGCATATGATCCTGCATCAGTTGCAATTCCTGCATATGATGTGACTTCAGCGGATTATAAGACTTCCAAAACTGAATATAAAGATCTTGATTATGATTCGGATACAGATTTTTCTAATATGGGAACTGGTTCTGTAAAGAAAGCTCTTATTATGTCAAGAACTTCTGTTGGTAGCTGGCAGATGGACTGGCAATATGAATATTGGCTTCCTTCAGAGGGTGCTAACGGCTATATAACCAGTTATAATTCTCAGTATTCTGTAGAAGATATCAAACTTGAAAGCCGTGTTTATTCTGATTTTGTATTTTTGACTCAGGAAGATGTTGAAAAGTTTTATAATGACGATTCAAAGGAGGTTGTTGTAACAGTTCACAGTGGTGATAAAACTCCAACTGAATCTGATAAGAAGAAAGTAAAAACTTTAAAGTATAAATATACAATAAGTGATGAATATGAGCCTACTCGCGAAGCGGATATGTGGCTTTTTAATAATTTCCCAGCAGAAGTAGCTGAATATAGAACAGCGTACACAAATTATAAGAATAATATAGATCCTCTTACTAATGAAGCATCTGTGGATTATCCAAAACCGGATCCACTTTCTAAATCTGTAGGAGATAAATACCCTACTGACAGAGAACGTGTACAGTTCTTATGTGAAAGTGTATTTGGTGACGGCACTCCTTCAACTGAACTTATAACTGTAGATAAAAGAAAGTATAATACGGATGGTACTATTCAGTGGGAAAAGGTATTGGTTCCTAACATTGGTATGAGACCTGATGTTGGTACCATTTCTATTGGTGGACACAGTTATTATGTAGATATGGATTATTTCCTTTGTGATACTTTCGCCACAATTGTTGGTGTAGGTAAAGATGCTTTCAACGGTGTCAGCAATGTAAAAACAATGGAGATGGCTAAGGAGATATCATTTATCGGTGACAGTGCGTTCGAAGACAGCTTCCTTTCAACTGTTGTTCTTTCTTCTGATGCTAAAATTGGGAACAGAGCTTTCTATAACTGTGCAAAACTTTCAAGTGTTGAGATGCCTGAAGGTATTAGAAGAATCGGAGCTGAGGCTTTCTATGGATGTCCACTTAAAGAAGTTGTAATTCCAGATTCATGTACTTATATTGGTCCTGGTGCTTTTGCTAACAGTGGAAATTTGGCTGGTGTTGTATTTGCCAGCAATGGTTCTACTAACGAAAAAACTATAGGAAAGTATGCATTTTACGATGATCTGGCTCTTAATAGTGTTGATTTTGGGCCTACACATATTATTTCTATTGGCGAAGCTGCATTTGCAGTTAATAATGCAGAAACGGGTAATATGACACAGTTTACATTCCCTTCGTATATTAAAACCAATGGAACTAAAACTGACATTGGAGCATATTGTCTTGCAGGAAGAGATAATTTGGATTATGTTACTATCCCTGATAACCTGGATGGTAATCTGGACGATACCATATTCTATCTTTGTACTGGTCTTGAGAGCGTAACGTTTGGTGAAAACTGTTATAACATGACATATACAAGTTCTACTGATGGAAACGGTAATAAGACTAATACTATGTTTTATTCGGTTGCTAATCCTAATTTCTATGTTAAAGGACCAAAGTCGAATGCTGCAGGAAGACCTGCCTCTCCTAGAACTTCAACTTGGAGTGCTTTATATGATTATGCGGCAACTGGTGATGTAGGAAGACATGTTCCATATGTTTATGAGGAAGATGGAAAAGAATATTATGAGGTTTCTGATGGTAATTACCTTATGGTAATTGATAAAGCCACTGGAGAACTCATTTCGTGTACCTTCCCTTCTGATAAGTCACCTGCTGATATAGATGTGTTTACTATTCCTGGAGTAGTTGGAACAACAAAGGTTACAGGAATTAAGGATGGCTGTTTTGTAGGTGATACGACCAACGTAGGTGTACTTGATTATATTATTAATCTTGTTATAGAAGATGGTAGTGATATTAAGAACCTTGATGAAAATATTTTTAAGGGAGCTAAGAAACTTGAAACTGTTTATATAGGCGACAGTGTAGAGAATATAGGAAATAGTGCCTTTGAAGATTGTAAAAATCTTGCTGAGGTTAC
This sequence comes from Lachnospiraceae bacterium, assembly GCA_045627645.1. Classification (GTDB taxonomy): domain Bacteria; phylum Bacillota; class Clostridia; order Lachnospirales; family Lachnospiraceae; genus Colinaster. The sequence goes on along the minus strand of JAZQOC010000056.1, from coordinate 8,465 downwards.
TATAGAAAAGAATATTTCAGCAATTGGTGATAACGCATTCCAGAATTGTCCAAAGCTTGAAAATATCACTTTTGAAACACCAACGGATTATTCTAAATTCTCAGAGGGTGAAATTGGTACTAATGCATTCAATACAGGTGGCGTAAAACTTACACTTCATGGTGAATTAGTTGAAGGATATGCTCCATTTGAGTGGGCAACTGATAAAAATAATTACGCAAATCAGAATCAGAGTATTAGAACTTTGTATAAAACTCCATTACCAAGTGGATTGAGTGTGATACTTGATAATCAGAATGAAATGGTTACACTTGTAGATTATCCTCATTATGAAGATTTAGACAGAATCGCATATGATGCGACTGAGAATAAGCTTGTTGAACTTAGTGCGCCACCAACGTCAGGCAGTCCATATTATGGAAATACTATTATGGATAAACTTAATAGTGCAGATCCTAACGATGCTTTAAATTATCTGGAAGAAACCATGGTTTATAATTGCTCTGATTTGGTAATCCCGGCTGGGGTTGAATCAATTGATGCAAAAGGTTTCTTTAATGATTCAAGTCAGAACCCTGAAGGTGTTAAGTCATATTCTAACAGAGCTTCTGTCGTGGCATATTTTAATACAAGTATTGCACCTTATAATTCATATGCTGCCAATGGTTTATTTAATGGCTATTGTGGTGATGAAGGCCCTGGTAGTGATGGACCAAGAGAGTATCCTTCGGGTGATGATCTTGAGTTGCATGATCAGGGAAATGACAGACTTGAGAATATTGTTATGTATGATGTTAAATATCTGCCTGACAATGCTTTTGCAAGCTGTGAAAATCTTAAAACTGCATATATTGGTGAAGGCATTGTAGATGTAGGTGCAAGACCATTTGATGATTGTACAAGTCTTTCTAGTGTTGCTTTTGGTAATTCTAATTATGAATGTAATAATGGAATTATATATAAGAACAATACAAATGGAAGTAAGACTATAGTAGAGTGTCTTGAGACAAGAGGTAAGAGTGTTGGTGGTCCAACATTAAATGTTAGCAATGATCCTGATTTAACAACAGTATCAAGTATCGATAATGCAGCATTTAAAAATTGTATTGGGCTTAATGCAGCAGATTTTACAAATGTAAATGGATTGGAAGAGATTCCTGAAGAATGTTTCATTGGTTGTGAAAATTTGACTGAAATTGATTTACCTAGAAACGTTGCTGAAATTGGAGACAGAGCATTTGCAGATACTGGTGATTACACAAAAGTAACTGTTAGAAATAAGTCTTTATATCTTGGCGATGATTCCAATGGTAAGGTTGGAGAGAAGGTTAAAACTTCATACTATGTTACATATGAAGATGCTCCATCAAGAAGAACAGCTAAGAAACAGAGTTACAATGTTGATCAGACATTGGATGATACATGGACAGTAAAATTCTATGATCAGACAGGAAAAACATTACTCTATACAGAATTTGTTCAGGATGGAAAAAATGCTGAAGGTCCAGAAGAAGAATTAATTCCTGAAATTCCAGGTTATAAGTTTAAGGAATGGAATCAGTCTCTTAAGAATATAACTTCAGACTGTTTCAGACTTGCTGTTTATGAACCTGAAAATGGAACTGATCCAGGAACTACACCAGGAACCACACCAGGAGGCAGCAATGGCGGTACTAACGGTGGTGGTTCAAATAATGGTGGAAGCAACAATGGTGGAAACAATAACGGCGGGAGTAATAATGGCGGAAGCGGCAATGGTGGCAGCTCTAATAACGGCGGTGGAAGTAGTTCGGGTGGAAGTTCTTCGGAAACTGCTAAGAAATACAGACTTAATGTAGTCTATGGTTCTGGTTCTGGTGATTATGCCGCTGATACAACAGTTATTATTGAAGCTATTGAAGCTCCTGCTGGAAAGACTTTTGATAAGTGGGTTGCTACTGGAACTACACCAACAATTACAAGTGCAACATCTAAAGCTACAACAGTTAAGATGCCTGCAGGTGAATGTACAATTACAGCAACATATAAGGATGGAGATGGCAGTGCCAGTAGAACAAGCGTAAGTGTTGGAAACAGGAATGGTTCTACGGGTAATACAATTCCAGGTAACTCAGGAACGGTTGTAGATATCAAAAAGCCTGGTATTTCAAATGTTGATAAGGCGTATGCATCAGTAAATGGTTCTACAGATAACTTTATTGTAAAAGTTAATGAGAGTTCTGATGCTGCCAATGCGGTTGCGACAGCTCTTTCGCAGAAATATGGTGATATGTCTCCTATTAAGTATTTTGCAATGGATATATCATTGTATGATGCTACAGGAACAAATAAAATTACAATGACAGATGGAATGTCTGTAAATATTACAATGCCTATTCCGGATGCACTTGTTCAATATGCTGGTAATAATAGGGTAGGTGCGGTAAGTGGTACGACACTCGAGGATTTACCGTGTAAGTTTGTAACAGTTGATGGTATTCCTTGTGTAAGTTTTACAGCTACACATTTTTCACCTTACACAATTTATGTTGATACAAGTAATTTAACATATGGAACAATAGATTCAACTCCAAAGACAGGTGATGGTATTCATCCAAAATGGTTTGTATCTATAGTGTTATTCTGTTGTTCTATGATTTTATTCTTAAAGAGAGATAAGGTTAAAAAAACAGTAAAGACAGCATAAGGAAAATATATGGCCAGATTAATACGCAGAGTGGTAGGGGCCTTGTGTATAATTTCTGCACTTGTGTTAACACAAATACCTGCCGGAATTATTAAGGCGGCTCCGGTTGCAAAAGAAGATTTTTTAATGGACAATAATACATTGGTTAAGTATACAGGCACGGTCTCAACCGTGTCTGTTTCTGATGATGTAAAAATTATTGGTGAAGAGGCTTTTGCAGACAATCAGTATCTTGGTGTTATTAATATTGGTAAAAATGTTAATAAGATAGAACATGGTGCATTTGCCAATTGTACATATCTTAATCGTGTTGTTATTCCTGATTCAGTTAAAACTGTAGATTCTGCAGCTTTTAGCGGATGTTACGGATTAAAAAATATTTCTATTGGTGATGGTGTAGAAGATTTTGGAGATGGTGTATTTGCAGGATGCAGTAATCTTGCAGGAATTAGTGTCTCTAGAAACAATGATAAATTAGCTTATGAAGCTGGTATTTTGTATGATAAGAAGAAAGAACATATATATGCATATTTAACTGCAAATCCTTATGAGATATATTATATGCCTGAATCTGTAAATAGCATTAGTCCATACAGTTTCTGGGGAAATACAAATCTTTCTGAAGTGTATTTGAGTGGTGCTTTGGAAGAAGTTCCAGCTTATGCATTTTCTAATTGTAAAAATCTTGAAAAGGTTCAGATTCCGTATAGCGTAGACAGTATTGATGCAAAAGCGTTTGAAAACTGTATTTCATTGACAGATGTTATTATTCCAGCGTCTGTTAAATATATTGATTCTACTGCATTTGATGGTTGTTATAACCTAAATATTATTGCAGATGAGGGGACTGAAGCTTATAAATTTTTTGCTAACTTTGATAAATCTGATGTTGCAATTGCAGAAAGTCAGGATACAAAAAATCTTGTAAAAAGAATTAAAGATACATCTATTGAGAAAAAAAATAGTAATAATACAAATACATCATATTCTTCTGAAGGATATATTGACGCCAGTAAAGATCCTAGTAATGTTGAATGGATGCCTAGTGTAAATCCTTTGTCTGGATCTGAGGATTCTTCGTTATTTGGTAAAACAATTATAGTTGGTGGAAATGCTCTGTTATTTGTTAACAGAGATATGGAAGTTAATCAGCTCACTAACGAGGAAGTAGCTAAGCAGTTAGAAGAGTACGTTAACTCTGATGAGCAGGAAAATACAATTGTATATGATTCTGGAAAAGGTGGATATTTACCTAAATACACATATATTAATGGAAACATAGCTACTCAGGCGTTTTACGCTTCTAATAATGTTGAGGATTTTAATATTAAAGCAGGAACTAAAAAAATCGGTAAATTTAGTTTTGCTCGCAGTAGTGTTACTGAAATTGTGATTCCTGATGGTGTTGAAGAAATAGGTTATGGTGCATTTTACCATTGTGATAATTTGCAATCTGTGGTAGTTCCTGACAGTGTTAAGGTTATTGAAGCATATGCGTTTGAGAATACACCTTTTAAAACAAAATACACATCAGAAGCAGGTTCAGATCTTTTTTATATTGTTGGTGATGGTATTTTACTTGGGTATAGTGGTACTGATAAGAATGTAGTTATTCCAGATGGGGTTAAGACTGTCTCGGCTGGTTGTTTTGCTGATAATAAGCAGATTGAATCTGTATGTATGCCTTCAAGTCTTACGATGATTGATACAGATGCTTTTAGAGATTGTATTAATCTAAAAAATGTTTCTGGTGGCGAAAATGTTAAAACAATTGGTTCACGTGCTTTTATGGGATGTCCTGTTTTGTCATTTACAATTACATCTAATATAAAAGAAGTAGGACTTAGAGCATTTGATTTTAGTAATCTTGATGTGGACGATAGTGATAAAGTTGTTGTATTTAATGGAAATATTTTACCAAAAGTTATAGACGATTCTTCTTCTAAGAGATTAAGTAATTACTCATATCGTCAGGATGCATTGTACAATGTTATATTTGCTGTAGTTGATGAATCATTAAATGATTTTGAGGATACGATTCTTGATAATGATACATTAGGTTTTTCTGGCATTATCCTTAGTATTGAAATGGATGCAGCTGGTAATGAAACTGGTAATGTAAATATTAAGAAAAATTATATATACAGCCAGGAAGTCTTAGACAAGTTACCAACGATGGTTTCTGTTGGAAATAAACAATATAATATTGTTGGTAAAGAAAACATTCAGTTGGCACAAAATCCTTACAGTGCAAGTGCTAAAAATAAAGATATAGTTGTTGAATCTTCAGTAGAAGGAACAAAGGCATATTTTTCTGAAATTGAAAATGTTCAAAAGCTTATTGTTAATACAAGTGCGGAAGCAAAGAATTCTTTAAATAATGCTTATAAGGAATTGTTTGGTGAAACAATAGATGGCCTGACAGGTTATGATATCTATTTGAAAGATGATAAAGGGGTTATTAATATTGATAAATTAGGAAAAACCGATTTATATATTTCTATCCCAACATTAGCATCGGCTGGCAAATATCATGTTATTTCTTTAGATTCAGATGGACAGTTAGAAGAATTACCTGTTGAATATAATTCAGAAAATAACATAATTACCTTTAAAACAAATCATTTATCGTATTTTGGTATATATAGTACGGTGGATGATAATCTTGTGCTAAATATAAAAGACGGAAAATTAGTTAAAAATTATCGTCTGGATGAATCACCAGACACAGGAGATAAGGGATTTTCTATATATTACGTTTATAGTATTTTGTTGGTTTCGACAGGTTTGATATTGATTTTATATAAACGTAAGAAATATTAGAATTGTATTTTTAAATAAAATATTAGCAACTTGACATAGCTCGTATAATTGTATACAATTATACGAGCTTATCTATTTGAAGGAGATTTTTGATTATGTATGAATTTGAAGGATTTCAAAATAGTCCTGTTCAGGTAAATAATAAGAATAATTTATTGGAAATAGAAGAACACATGTATATTTTGGATGATGTTGAGAAGCCAAATGTCTTCAGAAACATGTTTCCTTATTCAGAGGTTCCAAAGATTCCATTTAACAATAGAATTGTTCCGCTAAATCTTCCAAAGAATATTTGGATTACAGATACAACTTTTAGAGATGGACAGCAGTCGCGTGCTCCATATAGTACAGAGCAAATTGTTACTATATATGATTATCTGCACAAACTGGGTGGACCTAATGGTATGGTAAGAGCTTCTGAATTTTTCTTATATAGTAAGAAAGATCGAGATGCCGTATATAAGTGTATGGACAGAGGTTATGAATTCCCTGAAATAACAAGCTGGATTCGTGCTAGTAAAGAAGATTTTAAACTTGTAAAAGAAATCGGAATGAAGGAAACAGGTATCCTTGTTAGTTGTTCGGATTATCATATATTCCTTAAACTTAAAATGACACGTCGACAGGCTATGGAGCATTATCTTGGTGTTGTTAAGGAGTGCCTTGAGGAAGGCATTGCAGTTAGATGTCATCTTGAAGACATAACAAGAGCTGATATATATGGTTTTGTAGTTCCTTTCTGTGTTGAACTTATGAAACTTAGCAAGAGCTATAATCTTCCTGTTAAGATTCGTGCATGTGATACTATGGGATATGGCGTAAACTTTTCTGGTGCAGTTATTCCAAGAAGTGTACAGGGTATAATATATGCTCTTCATACCAATGGTGGTGTTCCTCACGAATGGCTTGAATGGCATGGACATAACGATTTTTATAAAGCAGTTGTTAATTCAACTACCGCATGGCTTTACGGCTGTAGCGCAATTAATACATCATTATTTGGTATTGGTGAGAGAACAGGTAATACTCCACTTGAAGCAATGGTATTTGAATATGCTCAGATTAAAGGCCATTTAAATGGTATGGATACAACTGTTATTACTGAACTTGCTGAATATTACGAGAAGGAAATCGGGTATAAGATTCCTCCAAGAACACCATTTGTTGGAAAGAATTTCAATGTTACAAGAGCAGGTATTCATGCAGATGGTCTTTTGAAAAATGAGGAAATTTATAATATTTTCGATACTGAAAAGTTTTTAAACAGACCTGTACTTTGTGCTATTAGTAATACTTCTGGTTTGGCAGGAATTGCTCACTGGATTAATTCTTATTATAAGCTTCCTGTTGAGAAGCATGTTGACAAGAATTCAGAATTAGTTCGTAATATTAAAGAATGGGTTGATGGAGAATATGAATCAGGACGTGTTACTGTACTTACGGATTCTGAATTAATCGTTGTTATTGATAAGACTTGCAAAAAGCTCGGTATTGAGTTGGTGTAAATTATGGCTAATTATGATGTAAAAACTGAAGTTTCTGATAAGTTCTCGTTGAGAGGGCGTGTATATCATAAAATCAGAGATGATATATTAAGTGGCGTTTATAAGGATAATGAAGAGCTTCGTGAAGTTGCTATAGGTGAAGAACTTGGTGTATCAAGAACTCCTGTAAGAGAGGCTTTCAGGCAGCTTGAACTTGAAGGCTTGATTCAGATTATTCCTAATAAAGGCGCATATGTTACTGGCATTACAGTGAAGGATGTTCAGGACATTTACATGATGAGATCAAAACTAGAAGGTCTTGCTGCAAGATGGGCGACTGAAAATATTACTGAAGAACAGATGAATGAGATGGAAGAGAATATTTATCTTTCAGAATTTCATGCGTCTAAAGGACATATGGAACAGATTGCTAATTTGGATAACAGATTTCATGAAATATTATATGAAGCATGTAATAGTAAGATGTTACAGCATCAGTTAAGAGATTTTCATGAGTATGTGTTAAGATTCAGAAAGAGAACTCTTTCTGAAAATAAAAGAAGTACAGCGTCTACCCTTGAACATAAAGAAATAATGGAAGCAATTAAAGCAAAAGATGCTGACAGAGCAGAATTAGCTGCTAATATGCATATTGTAAACGCATATGAGAATATGGTAAAAAATGGCCTGTATGAGGCTTATGAGAGAGGTTGATTATGGAAAAAATTAAGATGACTACTCCCCTTGTTGAAATGGATGGAGATGAAATGACCAGAATTCTCTGGAAAATGATTAAAGATGAACTTCTTATTCCTTTTGTTGATTTAAAAACAGAATATTATGATTTAGGACTTGAATATAGAAATGAGACTAATGATCAGGTCACAGTAGATAGTGCTAACGCAACAAAAAAGTATGGTGTTGCGGTAAAATGTGCAACTATCACACCAAATCAGGCACGTATGAGCGAATATAATCTTAAAGAGATGTGGAAGAGCCCTAATGGTACAATCAGAGCTATGCTTGATGGTACTGTTTTCCGTACACCTATTATTGTGAATGGTATTGAGCCATGTGTTCGTAACTGGAAACATCCAATCACTTTAGCGCGTCATGCATATGGTGATGTTTATAAGAATGTTGAAATAGATGTACCAGGTGAAGGTACAGCTAAGCTTGTATTTACAGATAAAGATGGGAATACAACTGAACAGGTTATTCATGAATTTAAAGGACCTGGTGTTATTCAGGGTATGCATAATACAGATAAATCAATTGCCAGCTTTGCAAGAGCATGCTTTACTTATGCCATAGCTTTAAAGCAGGATTTATGGTTTGCTACAAAGGATACTATTTCAAAGAAGTATGATCATACTTTTAAAGATATTTTCAATGAAATTTATGAAACAGAATATAAAGCTAAGTTTGAAGAACTTGGTATTGAATACTTTTACACACTCATTGATGATGCA
>JAZQOC010000055.1:0-43267 GCA_045627645.1 Lachnospiraceae bacterium | reverse complement strand
GCCTTAAGTGTCTCATGGTTAACATTGTATACGATTGTAGGAAGATCATTTCCTGCTGGAGCAGAAATAACAACCTTACGAGCACCAGCGTTGATGTGTGCCTGAGCCTTCTCCTTTGATGTATAGAAACCTGAACACTCAAGAACAACGTCTACCTTAAGTTCGCCCCAAGGACAGTTGTTTGCGTCTGGCTCTTTGTAAATCTTAAGTGTCTTACCATCAACTGTGATTGTATCTTCACCAGCTGAAACTGTATCAGCTAATGCATACTTACCCTGTGATGAATCATACTTTAAAAGATGTGCTAACATCTTTGGGCTTGTTAAGTCGTTGATAGCTACAACTTCATAACCTTCTGCACCAAACATCTGTCTGAATGCAAGACGACCGATACGGCCGAAACCATTAATTGCTACTCTTACTGCCATTTTAAAATCCTCCATAAAATGTTTATTATTTTTTGACAAGAGTATTGTCAAATATTTATCAGCACTCATATTCTACAATGAATAAAATGCAAATTCAAGAAAAAATATCTAAAAAATGTGTGTCATTTTTACACTTATATATGTGCAATATTAAACATTTTTCACTTTTGGTATACATAAGTTATCCCAATTTATGATACTCTGCCACCCTGTTTTCAAAAGTACAGTAATATTCAAAGCCTGCTGCCTTTAATGATTCATAAGCTCTGTCAAAGTCTGCGCCTTCCCAGCCTGCTGTATGAGCATCACTACCAACTGTGATAATCTCACCACCCAGTTCCTTATATCGTCTGAGAACATCTGTATTAGGATGCACATCCTTAAGATAATACTTTCTGATACCGGCTGTGTTAACCTCGATACCCTTGCCATTGTCAATTACTGTCTCAAGTATCTTATCAATCAGATCTTTGTACTTAAAATAACTGTAATTCTTATCAGTTTCAGGCGCATAACGAATCGCATAATCAAGATGTCCCAAAACATCATAGTTATTAAACATTTTCACATTATCAAGAATACACTGGAAATATTCCCTGAGAGCTTCCTCTTCGCTTCTGCCCTCAAAGTATATTGGATAATATGGATCAATCTTATTAACCACATGACAGGAGAAAATGATAAAGTCAAAGTCATAGGACTTGGCGTATATCGCATTTTCCCTAAAAGCATCTGTCTGCATACCAAGTTCTACACCAAAACCAATCTTAAGCTGTCCCTCATATTTCTGACGAAGGCGGATGATATCGTAAAGATAAGCATCTGTATTGAGATCAAACATCCCCGGCTCGTCTCCTGTATTTTCATATGGGAAATTAATATCGTTATGATCAGTAAAACAAATCTGCTTAAGTCCTCGACTGATTGCCGACTTAACTATATCCTCCATTGGAGACTTTCCATCCCCACTGTAATCACTATGTAAATGAAAATCCGCTGTAATAGCCATTATTGTTCCTCCCGTTTCTTTTATTATACTAACATAAAAAATGCACCCTAGGGTGCATTTTTATTTATCCACGTGGATGGGCTTTATGATAAACCTCTCTTAAGTGGTTATGATTCATATTAGCATAAATCTGTGTTGTTGAAATATCACTGTGACCAAGCATCTCCTGAACACTCTTTAAGTCTGCTCCGTTCTCAACAAGGTGAGCTGCAAAGCTGTGTCTTAATGTATGTGGTGTGATATCTGTAGTAATACCCGCCTTACGGCTATAGTATTTAATAAGCTTCCAGAATCCCTGACGGCTCATTGGAACACCTGAACAGTTAACAAACAGTTCATCTGACTTGTTGTTCATAACAAGTGCTTCTCTTGAATTCTCTATATAATTAATAAGAGAATTTCTAGCCTTAAGACCAAAAGGAATTATTCTTTCTTTTCCACCATGATTACATGTGATGTAATTCATCTGGAGGTTAAGGTCTTCATTCTTAAGAGTTATAAGTTCTGATACTCGAATTCCTGTTGCATAAAGAAGTTCAAGCATAGCCTTGTCTCTGATTTCCTTAGGTGTATCTCCGCTTGGCTGCTCAAGAAGTGTATTGACTTCTGTCATGGTCATAATCTCTGGAGCCTTCTTCTCAATCTTAGGAGATTTCAAAACACCACTTATATCCTCATCAACCATACCTTCGTATGCGAGAAAATGGAAAAGAGCTTTAATGCTTGCAACATTTCTTGAGATTGTTGCAGGCTTAAAATCTTCAGCAACCATGTAATCCATGTAAGCTGATAAATCCTGTGATGTTGCTTCCTTTAAACTTGAAATGTTTCTTCCAGCGAGAAAAGTAACAAACTTTTTAAGGTCTCTCTGGTAAGACAATTCTGTATTTGTAGAAGTCTTTTTAACATTATGTAAATACGAAATAAAAGCGTCAATTTCTTTCTGCATTCTGTAAAATACTCTCCATTTATGCCGTCTTTTAGCGTCGATAGACCCTATTATAAGCAAGAAGTTATGTAAAATCAATGCCCTATTTTTGCCTAAAATAGCGCATTTTTCCAGTTTACACAAAATGTTGCAAAGTCATTTTTTTGCCCGTACAACATCTTGTAGAATTTAAGAAAAAAATTTTTTTCAAAAAAATTAAATAATTTACATAAATGCATTATTTTGATTATTTATGTCGAGATATTATTGTAACTTGGTTTATAAGTGGCAATTCCTGCTTGGTTAACCGCACAAAAAAAGAATGATGTATCCCATCATTCTTTTATCATATGTGCATAATATAAAATTGCGCTTACTGTCTTGGAATCCTGTATGATGCCTCCCCATATCATCTCAAGAAGCTCATCGAGTTCATAGCATTCCACTTCAACATACTCATCTTCATCGGGATTCGTCTCACCCATAGTAAGTCCCGTCGCCAGATAGATGTCTATCTTCTCATTGCAAAATGCCACCGTGGTACGAATGGACATCATAAATTCAACCTTGCCTGCAACGTATCCGGTTTCCTCTGTCAGTTCCCTGGCCGCTGCAACAGAAGTTTCCTCCGATGGATTAAGTCCGCCTGCAGGAATTTCCAGCGTATATCTTTCAAGAGAATTGCGATACTGACGAACCATCACCAGTTTGCCATCCTCTCTTACTGCAACCATTGCTGCCGCACCCTTGTGTTCAATATGATCCCATTTGGCAACATTGCCATTTGGCACCAGCATATCATCCTGGTAATAATCTATAATTGAACCTTTTGCAATCAGGGTTCTGTTTAATCTTTTATATTCATTCATATTTTTTACGCTTCTAAAAGTTTCTCAACACTTGCAAGCTTAACACAGAGGACGAATATCTCAAGAGCCTGTGCAAGTTCCTCAATTGGTGGGAATGTTGGAGCAATACGAATATTGCTGTCTGCAGGGTCATTTTTATATGGATATGTAGCACCTGCACCTGTAAGTGTTACACCTGCATCCTTACACATACCAACAATTTTCTTAGCACATCCGTCAAGAGCGTTAAATGATACAAAGTATCCACCATTTGGATTGTTCCATGTACCAATTTCAAGCTCACCAATTTCGTCTGTAAGTGTCTTAACAACAAGTTCGAACTTAGGACGAACGATTTCAGCATGCTTTTTCATATGGTTCTTCATGCCATCAATGTTCTTAAAGTATCTTACATGTCTAAGCTGATTTAATTTATCATGACCAATTGTCTGGATTGTAATAATCTTCTTAATAAATTCAATATTCTTTACAGAAGTACCAATTGCTGCCACACCTGAACCTGGGAATGTGATCTTTGATGTTGAACAGAACTCAAATACCATATCCTCGTTACCAGCTTTCTTACACTCAGAAAGAATCTCAAGCAAGTTGTCTTCTGTTCCATTGTAAAGGTGGTGAATAATGTACGCATTGTCCCAATAGATTCTGAAATCTTCTGCCGCTGGCTTAAGATTAGCAAATCTCTTAACTGTATCATCAGAATATGTAACTCCTGCTGGGTTAGAGTACTTTGGTACACACCAGATACCCTTTACTGCAGGATCATTGTTAACATACTGCTCTACCATATCCATATCTGGGCCATCAGCATTAAGAGGAATGTTAATCATCTCAATTCCAAACTGCTCTGTAATAGCGAAATGTCTGTCATAACCTGGTACAGGACAAAGGAATTTAACCTTATCAAGCTTGCACCATGGTGTTGAACCGCATACACCATGAATCATGGAACGGGCAACTGTATCATACATAATATTTAAACTTGAGTTACCAAATACAATTACTTCCTCTGGGCTAATCTCCATAAGATCTGCCATAAGCTTCTTTGCCTCAGATATACCTGTTAACTCACCATAGTTTCTGCAATCGATTCCTGCATCTGACTTAAATACACTTTGAGGATTCAGGGTATTGAAGAAATCAGCTTCCATATCAAGCTGTTCTGCACTTGGAAGTCCTCTTGCCATGTTAAGCTTAAGTCCCTTTCCCTTTGCGTCTTCATATGCTTTCTCAAGTTCTGCCTTGAGAGCCGCTAATTCTTCCTTTGACATACTCTTGTAAGATTTCATAAATCACACCTCGTACACTATTTAAACTCTTTTATTATTACTCATTTTATCTCGTATAATTGTATACAATTATCCAACCGAAGATATTATACATTAGTAGACTATCTGTTACAAGTATTTATTTAAATACAATATTACTCTACTATTTCGTCTCTGGTAATATCCTTTGCCCACTTGTAGCTGAAGTAGTTTTTAAATACCCATGGCCACTTTACAAACTCATCTGTACATAGTAAAAAATAGACTATCTTAACAGGGAATTTGAACACAAAGGCCGCCAAAAATCCAAGTGGCACCGCGTAACACCACATATCAATGGTGTCGCAGATAAATCCAAACTTACTATCGCCTCCCGCTCTGAATACACCCGCAATCAGAGTCGTATTGACAGAAGTTCCTGTTATATAATAGCTGTTAATCCACAGCATAAATTTAAGATAATCCAGGGCTGTTTCTGAAAGAGCTGCTGTCTTTAGAGCAAATGGCATAACCGCCAGCGCTACAAGACCACCAAATATTCCAGTAGCAAAAGAAAGCTTAAGAAGTATATCTCCTGTCTTGATACCCTCTTCTTTGTTACCCGAACCCAGAATCTGTCCAAGAATAATTCCAGAAGCAGAAGCGACACCGTAGCACATTACCGTACCAAGATTTCTTACAACATTGGCGATAGAATTGGCAGCAACCGCATCTGTACCAAGGTGTCCTAGTATTACCGAATACATGGAAAATGCGACCGACCAGACTACGTCATTAGCTATAGCAGGCACAGCCATGGTCATAAAGTCCTTTAATAGTAGTGGATGATTTACAAACATTGTTTTTAGGTTAAGTGGAACACCAGGCTTTCTAGCAGATACTATTATACATCCTATAAGCTGAATGGCTCTGCTTATTGTTGTGGCAAGTGCAACACCTACTACCCCAAGCTTTGGCATGCCAAATAGTCCAAATATAAACACAGCATTTAATGAAACATTACACACCAGTGCCAATGCTTCCAGGGCTGTACCTGTTCCCACTCTGTCTATGCATCTTAATACTGACATATACACTGAACTTATAGCCCAGAATATGAAGCCCGGGGCAACAATTCTTAAGTATGTGGCACCGCATTCTACAAGTTCCAGATCATTGGTAAAGACAAGCATAACATATCTTGGCACCAGCAGACATAATAGTCCTGCTATTGAAGCAACTGCAAGTGCGAATCTTAGTCCTATACCCTCTATTTTCTCAATTGTCTTCATATCCTTTTTGCCATAGTACTGGGCTGCTAACATAGCAATACCCGTACCAATACCATATTGGAACATGAATATAAGTCCCACGAAGGTATTACACAGTGACACTGAACTGATGGCAGTCTGTCCAACCGTATTAAGCATAAGCACATCGGCGCTGTTTACAGCCGCATCAATGATGTTTTGTAAGATAATCGGCAACGCAACTACACTTATTTTTTTATATAACTCTTTGTTTTCTTTAAACATATATTCCTCTTCACAAAAAAGAAGCCCCTCGGGCTTCTTATATGTTTAATCCCTTACTGTCTTCACATCCGATCATGATGTTCATACATTCAATAGCTGCACCACTGGCACCCTTGCCAAGATTATCAAAACGTGAAGTAAGTAAGATTCTTTCTTCATTACCTGTTACAAATAATTCAAGTCCATCCCATCCGGAACGGTTATTTGCTCCGATAAATCCGTTAGTTTCTGCTTCGGCGCCAAATGGCATTACCTTAACGAACTTCTGCCCCTTGTAGTACTCTGTCATAAACTCATGAATACTCTCAGGTGTCTGCTTACCCTGTAACATATCTGCGTAAAATGGAAGGCTTACAAACATTCCACTGTAATAATCTGCAATGATTGGACTAAACATTGGTGTTCTCTCAAGTCCTGATATTATCTTCATCTCTTTAAGATGTTTATGCTGCTGTGGAAGAGCATATTCACGTGGTGAGCCAAGTTCTGGATCTCTTCCTTCTGATTCGTAAACAGCAATAGTTTTCTTTCCTGCTCCCGAGTAGCCACTTACTGCAAATGAGCTAACCGGATAATCTGCTGGTACAATGCCTGCCTTAACAAGAGGATAAGCAATTGTAATAAAACCTGTTGCATAGCATCCTGGAACTGCAATTCTATTTCCAGTCTTAATAGCTTCCCTGTGGTCAGCTGAAAGTTCAGGATATCCATATGCCCAGCCAGCCTCTGTTCTATGTGCTGTAGATGTATCAATTATACGAACATTAGGATTGGTAACAAGACTTACAGATTCTTTTGCTGCAGCATCTGGAAGACAAAGGAATGTAATGTCAGATGCATTAATCATCTTTGCTCTTTCTGCTGGATCCTTTCTAAGTTCAGGATCAATCTTCATGATTTCAACATCATCTCTTTGTTCAAATCTCTCATATATACGTAATCCAGTAGTTCCTTCACTACCATCAATAAAAATCTTTATCATCCTGTTTCACTCTTTTCTTATATATTAGTTAGCATTGTTCATCTTAAGCAATTTTGCTGCCTGGTCTGCTGCTATGCAGGCATCGATTATTTCCTGGATATCACCATTCATAATCTTATCAAGTTTATAAAGTGTAAGGTTAATTCTGTGATCTGTTACACGACCCTGTGGGAAGTTGTATGTACTAATCTTCTCTGAACGATCACCAGTACCAACCTGGCTCTTTCTTAAATCTGCTTCTGCGTCATGAGCCTTCTGCTGTTCCAAGTCATACAATTTAGCACGAAGCAATGCGAAAGCCTTTGCCTTATTCTGAATCTGACTCTTCTCTGTCTGAGAGTAAATAACAATACCTGTTGGCATATGTGTAAGACGTACAGCTGAGTCTGTTGTATTGACACACTGTCCACCAGCACCTGAAGAACGGCAAACGTCAATTCTGATATCCTTCTCATCTATTACAACGTCAATTTCTTCTGCTTCAGGAAGTACAGCAACTGAAATAGTTGATGTATGAATTCTACCACCTGACTCTGTCTCTGGAACTCTCTGAACACGATGAACACCTGACTCATATTTCATTACTGAATATGCGCCCTGACCTGTAAT
The DNA here is from genome assembly GCA_045627645.1 of Lachnospiraceae bacterium. Taxonomy (GTDB): domain Bacteria; phylum Bacillota; class Clostridia; order Lachnospirales; family Lachnospiraceae; genus Colinaster. The sequence goes on along the minus strand of JAZQOC010000055.1, from coordinate 35,660 downwards.
CATAAATGTTACAGATTTCATACCACCGATGCCAATTTCTTCCATTTCCATAGTCTCCACTCTCCAGCGACGACTCTCTGCATAATGGATGTACATTCTGTAGATTTCTGCTGCGAAAAGAGCAGCCTCATCACCACCTGCACCAGCTCTGATTTCAACGATAACGTTCTTATCATCGTTAGGGTCCTTTGGAAGAAGAAGAATCTTCATAACATCTTCTAACTCTTCAATACGTTTCTTTGCTCCATTCAATTCATCCTTGAGCATCTCACGCATCTCCTCATCAGATTCACTCGCAAGTAAATCCTCAGAATCCTCTACTGTCTGATTGCAGTCCTTATATTCCTTGTAAGCCTCTACGATTGGTGTAAGATCACTCTGCTCCTTCATAAGTGCAGTGAATCTCTTTGTGTCATTGGCAACACCTGGCTCACTCAATTCATTCATAATCTCTTCAAATCTGTGAAGCAGATCTTCAAGCTTATCAAACATCTTATATCCTTCCCCACACTACTCTGTCTAAGTGTGCGTAATCCTGTATTACTACTACATCCTTAAATCCGGCCTCTTCCATAAGCTTAACAACGTCTGCGGCCTGATCATATCCTATTTCAAAGAAAAGCTTTCCACCACCATTTAAAAACTGTGGGCTCTTCTTAATAATCTCTCTGTAAAAATACAATCCATCCCCTTTGCCATCCAGGGCAAGTACTGGTTCGTAGTCCCTCACTTCTTCCATAAGTGTCGGAATTACATCGCTTCTTATATAAGGTGGATTGGATACAATAATATCAAACTTTCCCTTAACATCATTGAACAGATTGCTTTCAATAAATTCAATCTTGTCTGTATCTATATGCTTTCTTCCAACTCCACCTGAAGTAAAGAGCAAGTCAAAAGTCTCATCAAGAGCAAGTCTGCCTGCATTATCTCTTGCTACATCAAGAGCATCTGCTGAAACATCTACGCCAACGCCCTCACAGTCATTGGAATATCTAAGCAGACTAAGAAGTATACATCCGCTGCCTGTACACATATCAAGAATTCTGCTACCATCATCAAGATTCTTAAGTATCTCCTCCACAAGAATCTCTGTATCCATCCTTGGAATGAGTACGCTTGGATTAACAGCAAAGGTTAATCCCATAAAATCCTGCTTACCTGTAATATACTGAACTGGATAATGCCCCATTCGTCTTGTTACAGCATTCATAAAGGTCTCTGTTTCTTTACGCGAAATAGTTTTATCACCGTGAAGAAAAAGTTCTTCCCTGTCAACTGCACATAAATCTTCCAGCAAAATTCTAATATCACATTCAGCATTGTCGATGCCTTCAGCCTCTAATTGTTCAACACCGTAATCGTACGCTTCTCTAATCGTCATAGCTATCTCTATTCCGCAATCTTAGCCTCATTCTCATCCTTAGGGAACTGATATCTTTCCTCAAAGTTTTCAACTAAGAAATTTCTCCAGTCAAATACACCTTCTACAGACTTAATGGCAACCTCAATCATTGCATCATCAGGTTCCTTGGTAGTAATAAGCTGAAGTGCAAGTCCTGGTGCAGAAAGAATCTTTACAATAATATTGTCACTTTTTCCCGCAAGCTTAATTACCTCATAACTGATACCTGCAATAACAGGGATCAGAAGAAGTCTTATTCCTACTCTCATTACAGGGCTTTCAACCTTAATAAACATAAAAAGAATGATACTGATTATCATGACAAATAAAAGGAAGCTTGTTCCACATCTTTTATGAAGTCTTGAAGATCTTTTAACATTCTTCACATTGAGCATAAGTCCGTGTTCAATACAGTTAATACACTTATGCTCAGCGCCATGATACATATACAGACGTCTTATGTCCTTCATAAGAGTGATTGCCAGGATATATAACAGGAAAATGACAAGTCTCACACCACCTTCTATAAGAGAAAGAAGCGAAGCATTCATAATGTATCTTTCAAAAATAGTAGATAAGTAATATGGCAATACAATAAAAAGACCTATTGCTAAAGCAAAAGACAGTAACATTGTAAGGCCTGATAAAACCTTCTCCGCCTTTGCTCCAAAAAGGCTCTTCATAAATCTGTCAAAACCTGTATCCTTAGAGTCCTCTTCCTCATAAAATTCAGCTGAATGATTGATTGCTCTCATTCCCACTATAAATGAATCTATAAAATTGAAAACGCCCCTTACAAATGGAATCTTTGTAAGAATACTGCCGTGCATAACACCATGGTATTCCGTGATTTCCACATCAATCTCACCATCGGCCTTACGTACTGCAATTGCACAGGCTTCCTTATTCTTCATCATTACGCCTTCGAGAACGGCCTGACCGCCTATTCCTGATGGGCACATCTTTTTTCTTGCCATAACTAATTCCTTATATACAACTAAAGGTTGAGATTATAAACCTCAACCTTAGATAATTCTTGTAGCAAAAATAATTGTATTATTCTACTTAATGCCGTACTTCTTGTTGAACTTATCAACACGTCCGTCAGTTCTAGCACCCTTCTGCTGTCCTGTGTAGAATGAATGGCACTTTGAGCAAACTTCAACGTGGATTTCTGGCTTTGTAGAACCTGTTACAAATGTATTACCGCAGTTGCAAGTTACTGTTGCCTGATAATAGTCAGGATGTATTCCTTCTCTCATGATTTCACCTCTCTATAATGAATTAATAGTATTGTTCTCATCCGCACTGTTTTTTTCAAACAGCTCTGTCATTATAACATAGCGATAAATGCAAGGCAAGACCTATTTTTATAATATTCTCATCTTTTTCATCATCACGCAGAACTCATGATTATCTCTTGTTCTGGCAAAAAGATCAATTACTCTGTCAACTGCTTCTTCAGCCTTCATTGAATTAAAGGCTCTTCTCATAGTAGCAACTGCCTCGATTTCTTCTGCAGTGAGTAACAGGTCTTCTCTTCTTGTTCCTGACTTAGGAATATCAATTGCAGGGAATACTCTTCTTTCTGAAAGCTTTCTATCCAAAACAAGTTCCATGTTACCAGTACCCTTGAATTCCTCGTAGACAACATCATCCATCTTAGATCCTGTATCTACAAGTGCTGTTGCAAGAATCGTAAGACTACCACCTTCGCGCATATTTCTTGCTGCACCAAAGAATTTCTTTGGCATATGAAGGGCTGCAGGATCAAGACCACCTGATAAAGTACGTCCACTTGGTGGAACTGTAAGGTTATATGCACGGGTAAGTCTTGTAATAGAATCCAAAAGAATCATAACATCCTTCTTATGCTCAACAAGTCTCTTGGCTCTCTCCATTACCATCTCCGATACTCTCTTATGATGCTCTGGCAATTCATCGAAAGTTGAATAGATTACCTCAACATTATCTCCCTGGATTGCTTCCTTAATATCAGTAACCTCTTCAGGACGCTCATCAATAAGAAGAATAATCATATGTACTTCAGGATTATTCTTAAGCACTGAATTGGCAACTTCCTTGAGTAAAGTTGTCTTACCTGCCTTAGGAGGTGAAACAATCATACCACGCTGTCCCTTACCAACAGGACTCATCATATCCATAATACGCATGGCAACTGGTGCTCCAGGCGCTTCAAGTGTAAGTCTCTCCTCTGGGAAGATTGGTGTCATATCTTCAAAGCTGGTTCGCTTTGCTGCAACCTCTGGTGGATATCCATTGATTGACTTAACAAATAAAAGTGCTGAGAACTTTTCTGTATTGGACTTAATTCTGGTATTACCTGATACAATATCTCCTGTCTTCATACCAAATCTTCTAATCTGGCTAGGAGCTACGTATACATCATTTTCACCTGGAAGATAATTCTCAGATCTGATAAATCCAAATCCATCTGGCATAATCTCTAAGATTCCATACGCAGTCTCACCACTGTCAAGTTCACTGATAGTAGCTTCCTTTTCTCTGTCTCTGGCTTCCTGTCTTGCCTGCTTTTCTTCTGGTGTTTCCATAGAAGCCTCTATAGCAGCTCGTTTCTCTGCTGCAGCCTTTCTCTCGGCCAAAGCTTCTGCACTTATTTTTTCACTCTGAGTTTCGCTAGTCTTCTCAGGCTTAGTTTCATTAGCGGCTTTTTCAGCCTCATCAAGTTCAAGCATTGCGTTGATAACGTCTTCCTTCTTCATCGTAGACGTACCCTTAATGCCTCTGCTTTTTGCAATTGCCTTCAAATCTGAAAGCGCAAGTGTTTCATACTTTTCTCTCATAAATTACCTCAAAAAATGGAAAACTTCACAACGAATGTTGTATCGAATACGGCAAGCCGTAAAAGATTCTTCTCAAATAATATAACGTCTTTGCAATAAAAGTCAAATAAAATCTGTGAATCTTTGCTCTTTTCTAATAATTGATATGAAAAAAGGCTTCCACAAAAGGAAGCCTTTAATAAACATTTATTTAGATGAGATCATTGACATTGCTCTTATCAACAATTGAAGATCTTGCACTGATAAATTCTGATGGATATGGAGTATTGTCAACAATTCTGTTGTACATATATACAATAGGATCATGTCCCTGTCCAAAGGAATCCTGATTAATTACCGTTCCCACTATTCCAGACTTGATATATGGAATAAGTTCAGGATTTACATCAAAACCGATTACACAAGTCTTTCCTGTCATACCTGAATCTTCAATAGCTTTGGCTGCGTCGATAAGATATCCATTGGTAAGATACAAAACATTGATATTACTGTTCTTTTTAATCCAGTCAAGAGTCTTGTTATATACATCCTGTCCATCGTCATCTACACTCACTTCGCCCGCTATGCTGATATTCTTGTATTCTTTAAGATACTCTCTAAAGCCCTTATTTCTTTCAACATTACCAAGTACATTGGTACGTCCCATAAGTATACCAACCAAACCAGCACCACCTGTCAGTGAAACAGCTGCCTTGGCTGCCGCATTACCCTGAGTTATTGAATCAGAACATACACAAGCCTCTCTGAGCATCTTGTTCTCGCTGTCACAGTTGTAAGCCATAAGCTTAATGCCTTCATCCCTGGCTCTTGTAAGAAGGAAATCAATTCCTCCAAGAAAACCTGGATAAATGATACCATCATAGCTCTGCTCGATAAATCTCTTAACACTGGCAACTGCAACGTCGTCAGTTGTCATATCAGCTGTCGCAATAAGTGGTACATATTCTATCTCTGCACCATATTCCGCAAGTTCTTTAGCTGCATATACAGCACCTCTTCCTACACCATACCAGAAATCATTGTCCGCCATACTCATCAGGGCTATCTTTATAGTCTTCTGAGGCTTTGTTTCTGTTGGAACAACACCTGTGTTAAATCTCTTAAGCAGTTTTCTGATGCTGTCTACCATACCACTGAGAGCCTCTGTATTGGCACCAATCTGAAGTGATTCAGCAGTAACCTCCTGCGATACTCCGGCAATTTCACTTGTCTTATCGCTGATATCTCTGGCTGTCTCATGAAGCATCTTTGCCACGTCTTTAGTCTTCTCAGTATTTTGGGCAATTGTCTCAAATTTGCTGTTGATATCCTGAATCTTATCCTGAATATCTGTTGAATTGGCATTGATTATTCTGAAGGACTTATTAACCTCTTCAAATGTAACCTTACTGCTGTTATATGTATCAGAGCACTTGCTAATGCTCTTTGCAACGCTTTCACTGCTTGTTGTAATTTCAGAAAGAATGGAACTGATTCTTGCCATACCTTCTTTAGTCTGTTCTGACATATTGGTCATCTCATCTGCGACAACCGCAAAACCACGTCCTGCCTGTCCAGCTCTTGCAGCTTCGATAGATGCGTTAAATGACAAAAGCTTAAGCTGATTACTGATTCCAATGATAAAATCACTGACTTCAGATACTTTCTTAATCTCACTGTTAAATCTGTTAAGTGTCTCATTGATATCGTTAAGATCTGCTGAAACAACTTCCATATCCTTAGCATAGCCTTCGAGATTGCCCATACCACTGTTACTGATTCTGGTGCTCTCTTCAAGCATGCCTGTGATTATCTCCATCTGAGCTGCAGCTTCCTGCATCTGTGCAGAGTTTTCTTCAACAACCTCAAGATTTTCCTGAACCAGATCAAGCTGTTTTACTGTCTGTTCATCCACTTCCATGGTATTACGTGCTATCTGCTCATTACCACTCTGATTAGCTTTCATGCTGTTATTCAAAGTATCAACTGCATCAGATATGACTACAACATTTTGCTTTGTTGACTCTACGAAAGTTAACAAATTGGCCTTAATCGAATTAATACCTGCTGAAATAACATTAGTATTATCTAATGCGCGCTTCGAATCTATTGGAATATCATCAATATCCAGTTTACCTTTTACCAGGGCCTGAGAGCTTTCAACAAGATTCTTCTGACTTCCTGATGACTTTTTGTAAATGAGCACTCCCGCCAAAATAATGATAAATTCTAATATTGCTATGATAACCACTACGATCATAATCAACCCTCCGATTTATAAAAATGCACAAATTTTTTCAAAAATTCGAACACTTATATACAATACATACAAATTATAACAAAAACGCCTATTTTATGCATCTATTATTTGTTTCGAATAATATGCTCATTTTATTTATAGCAGTACATAAAATAATGGAATAACTTTTCATATAGTGTATAATTGACCTAGCAGATAATTAATATATTTAGTTCTGTATTAATGGAGGTAAATTATTAATGAAACAATTTATGAATGAGGATTTTCTGTTAGATTCTCCTGCTGCCGTGAAACTGTATCACGAGTACGCAGAAGCAGTGCCAGTTATTGACTACCACTGCCATATCAATCCAGCAGAAATCGCTAATGACCGCCGCTTTAACAATATTACAGAAGTATGGCTTGGTGGAGATCATTACAAATGGCGTTTTATGCGTTCCTGTGGTGTTGAAGAAAAATATATTACAGGCGATGCAAGCGCTGAAGAAAAGTTTATGAAATGGGCTGAGTGTCTTGGAAAAGCAATTGGTAATCCGCTTTATCACTGGAGCCATCTTGAATTGCAGCGTTACTTTGGTTTTAAAAAACCACTTAATAAGAACACTGCCAAAGAGGCATGGGACCATTGCAACGCCATTTTAAACCAGCCTGACATGAGCGCAAAAAATCTCATTACAAGATCCAATGTCACCCTGGTATGTACCACAGATGACCCAGTTGATTTGCTTGAGTATCACGCTAAGATACGTGAAGATGAGTCATTTACTGTTCAGGTACTTCCAGCCTGGAGACCTGACAGAGCCATGAATCTTGAAAAAGCTGATTTTACAGACTACATCCGCAGGTTGTCTGAAGTCAGTGGAATCAACATCGATTCTTTTGCTTCACTTATTGAAGCTTTAAGAGTAAGAATGGATTTCTTCGCTGCCAACGGTTGTCTTATATCCGACCACGGTCTTGAATATGTTATGTACAATCCAGCGTCTATGGATGAAATTGAAGCAATATTCAAGAAACGTATAGGTGGTGAGAATGTTTCCCGCGAAGAAGAATTGAAATTCAAGACAGAATTCATGCTTGCCATGGGAAGAGAATATTGCAGACTTGGCTGGGTAATGCAGCTTCACTACGGTTGCAAGCGCGACAACAACAAGGCCCGCTTTAAAGCCCTTGGCGCAGATACAGGATTTGATGCAATCAATGACAATACATCATCCTACGAGCTTGCTGACTTCTTAAATGCTTTGGAAGAAACATCACAACTGCCAAAGACAATTCTTTACAGCCTGGATCCAAATGACAACGCGGCTATTGGCACCCTTCTTGGATGCTTCCAGGATTCCAGCGCAGTTGCCAAAATCCAACAGGGAAGCGCATGGTGGTTCAATGATCACAAAATCGGCATGCAGAATCAGATTCAGTCTCTTGCTTCGCTCGGAAATCTTTCAGGTTTCGTAGGAATGCTTACAGACTCAAGATCCTTCCTGTCATACACAAGGCACGAGTACTTCAGACGAATACTTTGTAACTATATCGGCAGCCTTGTAGACAACGGAGAATTCCCAGAAGATTATGACACTTTGGAAGAAATCGTAAAGGACATCAGCTATAATAATTCTGTAAGATATTTTGGTTTCAGATTGGATACTGTTTAAGTTAAACTCATTCCAGATTGATTGGATTAAAAAAAGCCCTCAGATATAAATCTGAGGGCTAAACTTTTATATTAGATTAGCCAAGCTGAGCTGCAACTTCTGCTGCGAAGTCTTCACTCTTCTTCTCCATACCTTCACCAACTTCGAAACGAACGAACTTTGCAACTGAAAGAGCCTTGTTAACTGACTCAAGGTACTTGCCTACTGACTGCTTACCATCTTCAGCCTTAACATATGTCTGATCCATAAGAACGATGTCCTTAAGCTGCTTAGAAACACGACCTTCTACAAGACCTGAGAAAATCTTGTTCTCAACATATGCATCCTTACCTGCCATAGCAAGTTCGCCAAGCTTAGCGATTGCTTCCTTTGAAAGGAAGTTGTATAAGTACTTGTCATTCTTCTTCTCTGCAAGAATAGCAAGATCTTCGTCTGAGAATAACTTCTCGCCTTCAACCTTAGCATATAATTCATTCTGAATTGGCTTTGGAAGTGAAGCTGGATCGTTAAGTGCACTATCAACTGTGATTTCACGAATCTTAGCAAGTTCTGCATCAGAAATCTCATTTCTTGATACATACTGTGGGTTCATAGCTGCAATCTGCATTGCAACATTTGAAAGAGCTTCCTTAGCTGCGTCATCAGCTGCACCAGCACCTGCAACAAGAACACCAATCTTTCCGCCACCATGGAGGTAAGATACAACTGCATCGCCTTCAACCTTCTCAAATCTTCTGAATGAAAGCTTCTCACCAATCTTAAGTGTCTTATCAGCAACTACTTCTCTAAGACCACCGTCAAGAAGTGCTTCAACGTCTTCACCATTCTTTCCACCGTTCATACCTGATGCAAGAGCTGTATTAGCTACATCCTGAACGAACTCCTGGAAAATCTCATTCTTAGCAACGAAGTCTGTCTCAGAGTTAACTTCTGCAACAACACCCTTGCCACCGTCAACAGCAACACGGCAGATACCTTCTGCTGCGATTCTGCTTGCTTTCTTTTCCATCTTAGCTGCACCAGACTTCTTAAGAGCCTCTAATGCTGCATCCATATCACCATCACACTCTGTGAGTGCTTTCTTACAATCCATCATACCTGCGCCTGAGATTTCACGCAGTTCTTTAACCATTGCTGCTGTAATAGCCATCGTAATATCCTCCTAATAATATATAAATGCACCTACAGAACACATATGTATTCTGTAGGTTATAAATTCTTCTATATTTATTACTTCTTATGCTTCTGCATCTGCTACTTCTTCGATATCTGTAGCTTCTGTTGCTGCTGCCTCAGCCTCTGTGTAAACTGACTCGCCCTGGTTAGCTTCGATAACAGCGTCAGCCATCTTGCTTACGATAAGCTTAACGGCTCTGATAGCATCATCGTTACCTGGGATGATGTAATCAAGTTCTTCTGGATCACAGTTTGTATCACCGATACCGATAAGTGTAATACCAAGTGCCTTAGCTTCCTTAACACAGATAGCTTCCTTCTTAGGATCTACTACGAAGATAGCGTCAGGAATTCTTGTCATATCCTTGATACCGCCAAGGTTCTTCTCAAGCTTTTCCCATTCCTTCTTAATCTGGATAACTTCCTTCTTTGGAAGAACATCGAATGTTCCATCTTCGCTCATTGTCTCAATCTTCTTAAGTCTAGCGATACGAGATTCGATTGTCTTAAAGTTAGTAAGCATACCACCTAACCATCTCTCGTTAACGTAGTACATACCACATCTCTCAGCTTCTGTCTTAACTGCATCCTGAGCCTGCTTCTTTGTACCAACGAAAAGAATTGTACCACCTTCATTAGCGATGTCGAATACTGCCTTGTAAGCATCATCTACTAATACTACTGTCTTCTGAAGATCGATGATGTGTACACCATTACGCTCTGTGAAGATGTATGGAGCCATCTTAGGGTTCCATCTACGTGGGTGATGTCCAAAGTGAACACCTGCTTCAAGTAACTGTCTCATTGAAATAACGCTCATTTTTAAATCCTCCATTTGGTTAAATCTTGCGCAGCCCCCTGATTCGAGCAAATCAGAATGTGACTTTTCCATAAGAAAAGCACCCACATTCTTTAGAGTCTGCGTGTAAAATATCACAACGTGAATGATTATAGCACAGTAAATGCGCCAAATACAAGAGTTTTGTAATATTTTTCTTGTCACATTTTCACTATTATAATATCTCGTTTTTTTGCATATTTCACATCATATTAAATTAATTGGATAATTTTTATAAAATCTATTAATTTTTCACATATTTTGTTCTATTATTTATCCTTCTTTTATTGAAATTATCTGACAAATTCGGTATAATTTAGCCATAATTATGAGTAAAGGAGTACTTATATGTTTGATCGAATATTTGCTAATTATCTAGTTGAGAGCGGAAAGCTTTCAGCTGACAATCTTAAAGACATTTTCGCAGTCCAGGACAGCAAGCGCGTACGTCTCGGTGTTATAGCTGTTTCAGAAAAGCTTATGACTATCGAGCAGGTTGAAGAAGTTAATCAGCTTCAGGCAGTCCTCGATAAGCGTTTTGGTGATATCGCTGTTGAGAAAGGATATCTTAACAACGAGCAGGTTGGAAGACTTTTAGTTCTTCAGGGTAATTCATATCTCGCATTTGTACAGTCAGCTGTGGATGGCGGATACATTACTATGGAAGAAATTGAAAAGTCCATGGCAAGCTTCCAGGAAACAAACAGCTTCACTCTTTCCAATATGGAAGACTTAAAGAGCTGTGACATCAATAGAATTATTCCTATCTTCCTTTATTCTCAGCCAGAGATGCTCAAGGAACTTGCGGGAGTAATCATTCGTACCATGGTTCGTCTGGTTGATTTCCACACTTTCATCCAGAAACCAGCCAATATTAAGGAATATGATTACAAGGTTCTTTGCTCTCAGGCAATCAACGGAGACCACAGAATTCTCACAGCAATCTCAGGTGATATAGATTCATCACTTAAGGATGTTGCAGAAAGCTTTGCAGGAAGTGAGAACATCACATGTGGCGAGGATGTAGTTGATGCTCTTTGCGAACTTGTTAACTGTGTAAACGGCCTCTTCTCTTCCGAGATGAGTAACAAAGATGTAGATATAGATATGGATGCTCCATATGGCAACATGGGTTCGGGCACATTAAAGTCAGATAACATCTTATGTATTCCAGTTGTTATCTGTGGTAAGAAAATCGACTTGTTATTAATACTAGATCAGGAATACACCGTGTAGGAGGAGTGAAAAGATGGCAAAGATAGTTATAGTAGATGATTCAAGAATCCTTCGTAAGATTCTTAATGGAACACTTACAGAAGCAGGACATGAAATAATTGGCGAAGCTGGCAACGGAGAAGAAGTTCTCAAGCTGCTTGAGACATGTACTCCAGACCTTATTACACTGGACATTACAATGCCAGTCATGGATGGACTTGCAGCTCTTAAATCTATCAAAGAGAACTACCCTTCAATCAAAGTTGTTATGGTTAGCGCCGCTGGCCAGAAGAATAAGGTTATGGAAGCTCTCAAAGCAGGAGCAAGCGACTTCCTCCAGAAGCCATTTGAGCCAGATGATGTTAAGAGAGTTGTTTCAAAGCTCGTATAACAAATTTCAATAATTAAGGTCTTCACAGAAATGTGAAGACCTCTTTTTTGCATTAATATTTAGTTTAATCAAAATCCCTATACATTAACAATTCATACTTTCATGTATTGAAGCATTTAATTACCTGGTTGATGATACAAGGTTCTTTCCTATCTCATCGTCTGTAGCATTCTTACTTATAATATGATTACCCGTTGTAATCTTTCTGTCATAACCATTAGCCATCAGGAATAAATCAAACTCATGAGCATTCAGTACAATTCCTGCCTCATAAAGTTTTCTTGCAACTGTATCCGAACCTTCACCAGAGTTTACAACTATAACCACTGTATCTGAATCATCTGCATTTTTGGAAGCTTCAGCCTTTTTCTTCTCTTCCTCAGCCTTCTTGGCTTCTTCAGCTTTCTTGGCTTCCTCAGCCTTCTTGGCTTCTTCAGCTGCTTTCTTTTCTTCCTCAGCCTTCTTGGCTTCCTCAGCTGCTTTCTTCTCTTCCTCAGCCTTCTTGGCTTCTTCAGCTGCTTTCTTCTCTTCCTCAGCCTTCTTAGCTTCTTCGGCTGCTTTACCTTCTTCTTCAGCTTCCTTGGTTGGATCAGTAGTTATGGCTTCATCTGCCATCACATCATCTTCCTTAACAGCCTCTGTAGTTTCAGGCTCTTCAGCCACAGCCTCTGTGGTCTGTGCTACTTCTTTAGTATCAACAACTTCTTCTGTAGGCTTTGCCTCAGGAGAAACAACATTACTAATAGAAGAAAGTGTCTGAGATTCCACCATTCCAAGTTCTCTTGCTCTGGCAATAACCTCGGCGTCACTCATTTTCTTGTCTTTTGAACCAGCTACAAGGAACACTGCCGCTGTTACCAGTATACCTATCCCGATTCCTCTTATATAACTTTTCAAATTCATCTTATATACCTTTTCAAGTTCACTTAGATTCCTTCAAACAAATCTATTACAAGCTTAACTTCACCAATTCCAAGTCCCAACTCCTTGGCAATAGCCATGTTGGATTTGCCTTCTTTGTGAAGAGCTAAGATTCTGTCATTGTTGTTGGCAGAATTACTATCTGAAGCAAACATAAGATCAATGCTGCCATCTGATACAGGAACCTTTTCAGTTGTCTCAGTTTTCTCAGTTTTTGCCTTTGTTGCTCTTTTCTTGGCTGTCTTTTCAGGTATATCTACCAGTTCGACCTTCTCTACAGGCAATTCCTCAAATATACTCTCAGGATGTGTTCCCTCAGGAAATGACAACTTCACAGGTTCATCTTTACCCGAAAGAGTTGTATATCCGAAACCTTCGCCTTCATTCATACCAGCTTTTCCAGGACTCACAAAACCAAATCCCTTAAGGGCAGCATCAATCTTCTCCTCAGCTGCTCTCTTATTCTGAGCAACACCCGTACTCTTAGCTGTATCTGGTGCCTGTGGCATGGATTTTTGCTGTGGTGTGGCCTGAGCAGAACTAACACTGTCTGCTGCCAGCTTGGCAGATTTTGTTATCTGATTCAATTCAGCAGCTGTATTCTTAACCTGTGTATGCTTATTGTTGAGCATATCATACATAAATACAACTTCATCATGATTCTTATGAATCTGTTCCAATACAGTATTGGAATATTCATCAACAGCACTCATCTTTTCGTTGGTAATTCGATCCAGGGCTCTTTCCATTCTGTCCCTGTTCTCCTCAACGCATTCCTGAGTAGCTTCCTCGATCTTAAATTTTGCGCCTTCAATTTCCTTATCCAAAAGTCCTCTGATGATTTCTCTTTCCTTTTCTTCGTCAAGTCCGGATTCATCACCACTTCTGTTTGGTATAAAGAAACTTACTGTAAACAGAATTGCTCCAACAAGCAATATAATAATTTCTGCCAAATGCATAACCTTTGCTCCTATATCTTCATATCAAAACCACCGCCCACAGAAGGCTTGATGGTCTTAACTCTAACAGTTCCATCCTTTTCAGACTCGCTGTCTCTTCTCTTTCCACCATCACCAGAATAAGAGTTATCCCCTTTTTCCTTGGCATCAAACTTACGGTTCTGATTTTCCAAATCCTCTTTGGACTGAACCTGGTTCATCTTATTTTCAACCTTCTGGTTGAACTGATTCTGATAATTTGTCTGATTGAGAAGACCTCTGGTCTCCTCCTGGTGCCTTAGGACATTATAATCCTGAACGCCCGTCATTGCACCATTTAGATGTATCGCGTCAATTCCCATCTAACAATATACTCCTTTAAATTCCCATCATTGTTACATCGCCTCTGTCCTTTACAAACTTACAGTGTGCAACACTCTTCTTTATTATCTTAGATACGTCAGAAATAACAACCTTTGTTCCTGGATAAACAGTATCAAGAACCACAACCTTGGCATCCTTATCTGTCTCAAGTTTAAACTCTAAATCATCTTTTTCAATTTGAAGGACTCGAAGTTCCTCTGATTTAATCTTTGAAAGGTTGTAAATGTTCCTTACATTTTCTAACTGCTCTTCGCTCATCTCCTGGCCTTCAGAAACTCTCTCCTTAGCAGCTTCCATAATAGGAATCGCCCTGGCAAGAACCTTGTCGATTTCAGCCATCTCTTGCTCAACTTCCTTATAGCGCTTCTTTGCTAAGGCACTAAGTCCGATTTCGACAACAGTATCTGTTCCCATTTCAGAGCCAAGGATTTTGGCTTCAATAAGGCTGGTCGCATTGACCTTTCCTCCTGAGATGAACCCACGCTTACCATTGACATGAACCTCAGTTCCAGCAACAACAGTACTGTGCATTATGGATTCGCTTTCCACATAGCCCTCTGCTTCAACAACTGAATTCTCTATGAATTTTGCGATGATATTTCCACTGGCTTTGAGCACTCCCTTACCCATTCCATTCATACCACGGGCAATTGTAATATTGCCACCCGCTTCTATCTCAGCGCCTTCAACAACGCCTCTGACTTCCACATCGCCCTTCGCTTTAATAGAGAAATTAGTACATACATTGCCATTGACCTGAACATTTCCATCATAGACGATGTTACCAGTCGCAGGATCGACATTTTCAACTTCCATGACATTGCCCACAAATACTCGGCCATCCACTAAGGAAACATGACCGTTGCAAGCCGCAAATATCTCAGTTTTATCTTCATTGACAGTAATATTTCTACCAAATTTGAGGGTCTTCTTAGTAACATTTCTTGGTGCAATAGAATTACCCATTACATCAGTTCCTGCCACGCCTAATACTTCCCTTGTAAGTCTGGCAAGGAGCTGTCCCTCATCAACTCTGTTGATAATATTCAGGTTAAAGAAATCTACTGAACCGTCTTCATTAAGTGTAGGTCTGACGTTAAGATCTGTATTGAAGAAATATTCAATACTTGCATCTTTACCCTGCACCGGTGGCTGACCACTGGCAAGGGAAATATCCTCAAGATACATTCTTGTAGACAAATAAAAATCAATAGCACTCTCATCTATGCCATACTTTACGCCCTTGTATTTAAGGTCAGACAGGATTTCATCTTTAGTAATGCCTGCTCCCAAATCGGACGCACAAGTAAAACGCCCCCAAGCACACATCCTGTCGGCGTCTATAGTTATCACCAATTCCTCATTGACTGGAATCAGTGGATCATTATTCAATAATACTGTTGTCTCTTCTGTCAATTCAGTGACAGCCTTATTAAGCGCCGGAAGATCGAACATTATCTTATGAAAAGAAAGATAATCAATTACGTCCACTACCTCAAGCGGCTTGCCGCCATCTGTTGGTGGAAAAAGCTTTAGTCTTGTATCTCCCTCGGCTCCGCATAGCATAAAATATGCATTCATACTCTAAGCTCCCGCAAAGATTCCCATATATTTGCCCATCTTATCCTTCATTCTGGACAATGCTTTTGTATGAAGCTGAGAAACTCTTGATCCAGATACCTCAAGCACCATACTAATTTCCTTAAGAGTCAGATCCTCATAATAATATAATTCAATAACTCTTCTTTCCTTTTCTGTAAGAAGATCAAGTGCATCTCTAAGCACTTCCTTTAACTCATTTTTCTCAAAGCTTTCTTCTGGTCCTGAAAAATGAGAACTGGTATTTCTTCCATTAGGAACATCACTTCCCTGTTCCATAAACTCATTGAGTGAAACAAGATTTGTCACCTTAAGCTGTGACTGCCATTCATTATATTCATCAGGTGAAATGCCAAGCTTTTCTGCAATTTCTTCATCTTTCGCATTTCTTCCTGTTGTACTCTCAATTTCTCTAATAGCAGCATCAATCTGCTTCTGTCTCTGGCGGACTGTACGTGGAATCCAGTCCATCTTTCTTATCTGGTCTAAGATCTCACCACGAATTCTAAGTGACGCATAAGTCTCAAACTTGTTCTGTTTGTTTATGTCATACTTATCGATGGCATCAATGAGACCAAATATTCCGTAACTGCATAAGTCATCATACTCAACATTGTATCCAAGATACATACTGAGTCTGCCCGCAACTATCTTAACCAGTGGCGCATATTCTAATATTAGTTTTTCTCTTAAGTCTGATGCTTTGGTTCTGCAATAATCCGCCCAAAGTCTTTCTCTTCCCAGTTCGTCCATCTTGTAATCCCTTGTTTCTTACACCCCTGTTTATTCCCAAATGAATTACTATTCTTCCAGTTCAGGTCTTACACCCGCATCTGGCGCTGTATTTTCAGAAGACTTATTGATTTTACTCTCATCCTTCTCGACAACTTTTCCCTCTTCTTCTTTTTTCTCTTCTTCCTCAGGCTTTGGCTTATTAGCCTCTTCAAATTTAAATATAAGCCTCTGAAGAATAGTTCCAAGTATATAGAATACAATGAGCACCAACAGCAGAATCAACAGCGCTGCCTTGGAACTGTATCCCACACAATATGTAATTATACTTGTAACGGCTCCTGCAAGCAGCATTATCGTCGCTGGCAGAAATCTTAGCTGATCGCTCATATATGCTCCTATATCGACTTAATTTCCTTACCGATTGCTTTAATCTTGTATTCACCAGTTTCCGGATAAAACATAACCGTTCTACCATAATTGGCTCCACAATCCTCTGCAACTATTCTAATTCCAAGTCGATTAAGTGTCTTTTTAACTGCTTCTACATTGCGTTCTCCCACACGCAACGAAGGTGAATTCGTATTTACGCTGAACATCTGCGCTCCACCTGCGATTTTGGCAACCAGTCTCTCTTTCCTGGCTCCCATCGCTACGACCTTCTTTAGCAGGTCTTCAATTCCAGTATCAGCAAATTTTGCCCTGTTGGAATTTTGCGAAATCGCGGTTGAATCTGGCAACATTACATGGACCATACCACATACCTTCTTTTCCTTGTCCCATATTACTACACCCACACAGGATCCAAGTCCAAGAGTAATGATACTATCAGGCGCCATGCAGACATTCATATCGGCCATACCAACCTTTATTTCCATCTGAATGACTCCTTATTTACCCTAATATTCCAAGTGACCTCAGTATCTTTTCATAAGATTCCATATCCGGAACCATGATGAAAAATCCATCTATTTCAATCTCGTCCGAAATCTGTGACTGAATCAACAAAATATTATCCCCGTAAATACCAAATTCTACAGCAGGTACACTCAATATTGCTCCCGCCATATCTATGGTCATATCTGGCACTGATGGCGAAATGGTCATTCCAGTCATGGAAGCAAGCGCATTGAGATATGCTCCCGTGATTATATTAGAGATTTCTTTAAATGCGGACTGTTCCATCTCGCCAAAATCTCCAGAGCCCATGCCCATCATTACCTTATTTGAAAGGTGAACTGCAACCTCTCTCTTTACGAGAAAAAGTATGCTTCCAGAGATGTCCCCCTCGACGCCAAGGTAAGCGCCAACCATCTCCTGTTCTTCTCCTCCAAGTATTGCTCCAACATCCTTAAACTCTAACATTCTTACCTGTGGTACCTTCATATCCACCTTGGACTGAAGCATTGAAGCAAGTGCAGTGGTCGCATTGCCCGCTCCAATATTACCCAATTCTTTAAGGACATCAAAATAATTTTCTGAAATGCTTTCAATAGAAAGATCAGACATTATGCTTCCTCCTTAAGCTGTTTTTCTGCTAAAACAGCTCCTATATCAAGAAGTGATATTAACGTTCCATCAACCTTACCAACTGAACTTACAAAATGATTCTCATCACTGTTATCATATGGAAGTTTCTCAATCTGATCATCTTCAAGAGCGACTACTTCCTTAACAGCGTCGACAATAAGTCCAATCTTTCCAGCGATTTCTGTCTTAATAATGATTATTCTTGTTGTCTTAGTATATTCAATCTCTTCAATTCCCATCTTAAGTCGAAGGTTCATGATTGGTACAATCTCACCTCTTAGGTTGATTACACCCTTGATATACTCAGCAACATTTGGAACTCTTGTGATACGCTGCATACGAACAATATTGTCAACTATGCTGATATCAATTCCGTAGAATTCCTCACCTACTGCTATTTTTATATACTGTACTGCTTCTGAAAAAGCTTTTACTTCATTCATTAATATGTCCTCACTTTCAAATCAAAGCATTAGGGTCAACAATAAGTGCGACTTCACCATCACCAAGAATTGTTGCTCCACTAATAATCTTGCTCTTATTAATATATTTACCTAAGGACTTAATAACGATTTCCTGCTGTCCTGTAAGTTCATCAATTACAAGACCAGCCTGTAAATCACCCTTCTTAACAATTACTATTACATAGTCATCTTCAGGCTTTCTTGTCGATTCACATCCAAGAACCTCATTGAGTCTGATTATAGGAATAACAGAACCTCTTAAATTGATAACCTCCTTAAGCTGAACTGTTTTAATCTCGTCCGGCTTAATACTCTCAATAGTCTGGATATTGCCAAGTGGAATAGCATACTTCTCACCGCCCACAACAACCATAAGAGACTGAATAATAGCAAGTGTAAGCGGAAGTCTGATGGTCCATGTACTTCCTACGCCATAAGTAGACTTAACACTAACCTCACCACTTAAGGATTCAATCTTGCTCTTTACAACATCAAGACCAACACCACGACCTGAAATATCAGAAACCTTCTTAGCAGTAGAGAAGCTTGGAAGGAACAAGAGATTTGTAATCTCCTGATCATTCATGCTTGCTGCCTGCTCTTCAGTAATAGTTCCTCTTTCAATAGCTTTGTTCTTGACAGCCTCAACGTCGATTCCGTTACCATCATCTCTTACTTCGATAACTACGTTGTTACCATCCTGGTAAGCATCCAGCCAGATACTACCTGCTTCTGGCTTTCCTCTTTCTTTTCTAAGGGCAACATCTGACTCAATACCATGGTCAGCTGAATTACGAAGAAGATGCATGAGTGGATCACCAATCTCATCAACAACAGTTCTGTCAAGTTCTGTCTCCTCACCTGACATATAGAGTTCCATCTTCTTATCAAGCTTCTTCTGAAGATCACGAATCATACGTGGGAACTTGTTAACTACACTCTCAATTGGAACCATTCGAACCTTCATAACTGATTCATGAAGATTTGTAGTAACACTTTCAAGGTATTCAATCTGTTCATTAACATTGCCTGTAGCTGCGCCCTTAGTTGTTGCAGCACTAACAAGAGAGTTCTTTGCAATAATAAGCTCACTTACAAGATTCATAAGATCATCAAGTTTCTCAATATCAACACGAACTGTTCTGTTAACAACAGGTTTCTTCTTATCTGAGCTCTTAGCTGGTGCAGCTGCCTGAGCAGCTTCCGCAGGAGCCTTGCTCTCTTCTACTAAAGCTGGAGTATCTACAACTTCTTCCTTAATCTCTTCCTTAGCTTCTTCAGGAGCAGGTGTGGTTTCTGCATCTACAATGCCACCAACCGCTTTTTCAATTTCAGATACATTCATAACCGCTGCAATTACTTTATCAACGTCTGATTCAGTAAGTACAACAAGACTGAATTCAAGTTCAAATTTCTCATCCTCTATATCCTGAGCTGATGGATTGGATACAATAATTTCACCTAATTCTTCAACAGCCTTATATACAAGGAATGCTCTTGCTGCCTTAAGAATACAGCTCTCCTGAACTGTAACTGTAACACCAACAGCCTTCATTCCAGCCTTAGCCGCCTCTGCAATAACAGTCTTCTGAGTATCTGTATACGATAACTTCTTCCAAGATGCATCCTCTGTTTCAGCTGCCTCTTCTTTTGCTGGTGAAGCTTCTGCCTTTGGAGCCTCTGCAGGTGCATCTGCAGACTTGCCTGCAAGGAAGTCATTGAATACTTTAATCAAATTCTCGTTGTCATTGTCTCCTTCATCACCTGTAGACTGGATATTGCTTACATATTCGTCCAAAGCATCCAGACACTGGAACAGTACATCGAGTATTGATGAATTAACCTTTGCAGCACCGTTACGAACCTCGGAGAACACATTTTCCATATTATGTGTCAAATTCTGCATTCTCTTATAGCCCATGGTACCAGCCATACCTTTAAGAGTATGTGCAGCACGGAATATCTCATTGATAGTATCCATATTGCCTGGTTCCTGCTCTAGGTCAAGTATCTGAGTATTAAGGTTCTGTAAATGCTCCTTGGATTCATCTATAAAGATGTCCAAATACTGACTAACGTCCATCTTATTTTACCCCCACGCGTAAAATTATTTCCTGTGCAATTTGTGTCAAATTAACTTCTTCATCTGAAAGCTTTGCTCTGACACAGGCCTTTGGCATTCCGTATACCACACAGCTGTCATTGTCCTGCGTAATAACAAAGGTTTTTCTTCCAGACATCTTTAGATTGGTTATTCCTTCTGTGCCATCTGCTCCCATGCCCGTCATGACAACTGCCACAACTTCATCATAAATAGAATCCACCAAGGATTCGTACATATAATTGGCACAAGGTCTGACACCTTCTCTGTAGGCTTCCTGCGTGTAATGAATCACTGTATTACCATTCTTCTTAAGCAAATTCAGATGATTGCCTGCCTGAGCAACATATACACATCCCTTTTTTAGTACTTCACCCTCTTTACCCTCTACTACCTTAATCTCACTAAGTGAATCAAGTCTCTCTGCAAAGGATAATGTGAACCCTTGAGGCATATGCTGTACCAGTACAACTGGCGCATCTAAATTGGCTGGTAATAATGGAATAACGCTTTGAAGTGCTTTTGGTCCACCAGTAGAAACTGCTATGCAGACAATTCTTTCTCCAGAGTATTTGCCAGAATTCTTTTTGACAATTTCTCTTACCTTTAAAGTATTCTGCTTCTCAGTCTTACTATTGGATGTAGGAATTTTAGAATCACAGACTGCCGCAAGTGCACCGAGAATATCCATTTTAAAATTCTCATCCTTACACTTGAAAGACCAGTCTGGCTTATGAATAAAATCAAGAGCTCCAAGTTCCAGTGCATCGAGGGTAACCTGACTACCCTCCTTTGTCATGGTACTTGCCATAAGAACTCTTGCCCGAATGTTTCGACTCTTTAATTCTCTCAGTAACTGTAAGCCATCCATCTTAGGCATGTTTACATCGAGAACAACCCCGTCGTAGCTTTTTTTACTTAGCAGTTCTAAAGCCTCTACCCCATTTACAGCTTCATCTTCAACAGAAAATCTACTGTCTGAATTGATTATATCACAAAGCACCCTTCTCATGAGTGCAGAGTCATCAACTAACAGTATTTTTTTCATTTGCTAACGTAAACCCCTCTCTTTTCTACGGTTCTTTCTTTCTTCTTCGAATATATACTGAATAATTTCTTCTCTTTCATCATTGTCAAGGTTCACAAACTGAACTCTGTGTTCGTATTCCCCAATACGGTTTGGAACCTCTCTTGAATCAAGAATCTTACATATGATGTCGTAACGCTTAACTCCACCATGAATATACAAATCATACTGACAAAATATAAGACTGTCCTTCTCGTACTGCTCACCCTTTGCCACAAATCTCAGGCCCCCACCTGAAATATCAACAATGACACTCTTAACTGTTGGCAGTCCTGGAGGTGCCTGATAGTCCTCACCTTTTCTAAAGGCAAATACCTCTTCCGGAGTAAGTCCTCTTGTCTCCATATCAAGCGCGCAGCTATATCTGTAGAAATCACGTCTCTGATATTTTCTTAAGTTTGTCTGAAGCTCAACAAGAAGAATATAAACATTGTTGCTCTTATATCTGTCTATAATTCTTACTGTACTTTCATACAATCCGTTCTCAGTATAGAAAAACACTTCATACTCACCATCCACTGGAAGCAATACAAGCTTGGTCTGTTCCATTGGCATGATGATTTCAACTGTATCATCATCTACCACATCATAAATTCTGGTAGTATAGACCTTATCTTTATTCTCCTCTGATGTAAGTTTTGTTCTTCTTACTGCTTTTAAATCAACTTTCTGACCTGGTTTAATATAATTGTCTAGCATACGCCCCTAATCCTTAGCCCTGTCTTTTTCCTGATACTATATGAGAGAAAAATGCTGCCATTCCTCTCTTCTTAACATCTCCGCTGACTTCGATATTCATCAGTCTTGATGCTATTACCTCATAAGCCTTTGATGATCTTGCGCTCTCGTTAGCCAACGAGACTGGCAACTGCTGCATAACTGCTGCCGAAAGCTTATCATCCTGTGGTACAGCTCCAAGATATTCCAAAGGAAGTTTCAAATATCTTTGAACTACAACATTTAATTTATTGAACAATGACAATCCGTCTTCTTCTTTTTCAACCCTGTTGGCAATTACCTTAATCTGAGATGATTCTGTTGAAAAACGTGGATGTCTGTTCAATGCCTTAAGCAGTGAATATGAATCTGTAATGGATGTTGGTTCAGGTGTTGTAACAAGAAGTATCTCTCCACTTGCCACCAAAAACTCCAATACAGCATCTGATATACCTGCTCCTGTATCTATAATGATTACATCTGCGATTGCATCAAGAGCTGCAAGATTCTGTACTATATAGCCAAGATACTCTCGGCTCAAGTTAGATAAACCTACAATTCCCGATCCTCCAGATATAAATCCTATCTCACCCGGTCCCCAGGTGATTATATCCGTTATGCTTTTTCCCTGATAAAGCAAATCACACAGATTATGCTTTGGTACTGTTCCAAACATAATCTCAATATTTGCAAGACCAAAATCTGCATCAAGAATGATAACTCTCTGTCCCATTCTCTTAAGCCAGATTGCAAGATTTATGGCTGTATTAGACTTACCAACACCACCCTTACCACTAGTAACTGTGATTACTCTTGCCACAGGTCTAACAACTGTATTACTTGCCTTAATTATATTCCTTAACTGTTCTGCCTGATCCAAGGCTCTACCTCTCAATTATATCATGCATAATACATTTATGTAAACTATTATTCGCTATCAGTTCCACCGCCAAGAATACGCTTTACGGTAGCCTGAGGGTCGAATCTGTCAATATCTTCAGGTACATTCTGACCATATGTTACATAGGACAGCTCAGCGCCTGTATAAAGCTTAAGATTGAGCATATTTCCAAAGGATGTTGTCTCATCCAACTTGGTAAATATAAGCTTAAAATCAGTCATTGCTTTATATGTATCGGCAATACTTATAAGGTCCTTATACTTCGTGGTCGCACTAAGCACAAGATATACATCTGCCTCAGCCTTATCATCCAGGGCATGAATAACTACATTGGTATTATTCTTCTGTTCCTCATTGTGATGAGAATGACCTGCAGTATCCACAAAGATAAAGTCATAGTCATTGTATTCAACGTAAGCCTCTTCAATCTCAAGGGGAGAATAAATAATCTTACAAGGTATCTCCAAAATATTGGCATAGGTTCTAAGCTGTTCTGCTGCCGCGATTCTGTATGTATCAGAAGTTAAAAGAGCAACTTTTTTCTTTTCCTCAAGGCAAAACTTGCTGGCAATCTTAGCTATGGTTGTAGTCTTACCAACACCTGTAGGTCCGACAAAATATACAACCTTCGGCCCCTTGCCTGCAGGAGTAATAACTGCTGGCTGACCAAACTTAAGAATCATCTTCTGGTATATATTGGTCAAGAAGTAATCAACAGGCATATTAGGCTTATTGGTCTTCTCTGCTTCCTCTATTATCTGATTGGCATACTTTTCATGTACCTCATTGTCAATCATCATATTGTAGAGAAGCTTTGTAAGCTTCATCTGATCACTTTCCTCGTCGCTTACAGCTTCAACCTTCTGTTTATCTTTATTGTCCTCATTTTCCAGTTTCTTCTTAATAAGAGTTTCAATGGAATCAAGCTTTTCTTCCAGCGCATTATTGGATTTATCAATAATGCTGCTTTCCTTATGCTCTTCCACAACAGGCTCAAAGATAATGTCAGGCTTTGGCGCCGGTTTCTCTGCTCTTACTACAGGAGCTGGCTCCACTACTTCTTTTTGTTTCTTCTCATTAATCTCTTTCTGTTTTTGAGCAAGCTGTTCAAGGGCTGTCATGGTTGGAGCCTTTGGAGTAGGTCTTTCACCTTCTTCCTCAAGAGCCACTGTCACCTCAACCTGAGAAGAAGAAAACAAACTAAATATTCCCTTTTTCTTAAGTTGGCGAACATTCATTACCACAACGCCTGCACCAAGTTCCTTCTTAGCTGCATCGATTGCTTCTAATTCAGTTTTTCCTGTAAATTTCTTAATTATCATGCTGTTACCATCCCAACAGATTGTAATTCAACGTTTGATTCAACTTCATTGTAAGATACTACGATCACATCCTTGTAGTAGTCTTCAATTAATCGCTTAAAGTATATTCTCACTATAGGTGAGGTAATAATAATTGGTGCTCTTCCAAGATTTTCAAGTTTCTTGGTTTCCGCATCCACCGATTTCATAATAGCCTTTGTTAAATCCGGATCAAGATTTAAGTATGTCCCATTTTCCGTCTGCTTAACACCGCTCATAATCTTCTGTTCAAGACCCGGGTCAAGTGTAGCAACACTGCTGGTTTCATTGGCAGGGAAGAATTTGCTTGAGATTGCTCTCTTAAGTGCCTGCCTTACATATTCTGTAAGAATATCTGTGTCCCTGCTGGTTGTAGCATAGTCTGCCAGAGTTTCAAAAATCGTAAGCAAATCTCTGATAGAAATACCTTCCTTTAAGAGGTTTTGTAAAACCTTCTGAATCTCACCAAGTCCAAGTAACTTAGGAGTAAGTTCATCAACTAGTGCTGGATGTGAATCCTTAAGATTGTTAATAAGATTCTGAACATCCTGACGGGTAAGAAGCTCGTCAATATGCTGTCTGATAATCTCTGTCAAATGAGTTGCAATTATACTTGGTGGATCAACTACGGTATAGCCCATAGATTCCGCACGCTCACGCTGTGACTCTGTAATCCAGATAGCAGGAAGGTGGAAAGATGGCTCAAAGGTCGGAATACCTGTAATTTCTTCCTCAACATAACCAGGATTCATGGCCATGTAGTGATCAAATAAAATTTCACCTTCACTTATCTGTATACCTTTAATCTTAATTACATACTGATTTGGATTAAGCTGAATGTTATCACGAAGACGAATGATAGGAACAACTGTACCAAGTTCCAAGGCCACCTGACGTCTGATCATTACAACTCGGTCAAGTAAGTCTCCGCCCTGATTTACATCAGCAAGAGGAATAATACCATAACCAAATTCCAATTCGATTGGATCCACCTGAAGAAGTGAATTGACATTTTCTGGCTGTCTGATTTCTTCTGCAGCTGCTTCCTCTGTACTAATCTCACTCTCAATTCCAGCAGTCTCAATAGTACCCGCAATCATACGGCCGCACAGAACAAATACTGCACCAAGAGCAATGAAAATAATTGCACTAAGAGGTGTAACTACACCTAAAAATGCGATAACGCCACCTACCAGATAAAGTACCTTTGGAAGTCCAAAAAGCTGCTTAACCAAAGTATTACCAAAGTCTGCATCCTTTGAACCTTTAGTAACTAAGATACCTGTTGAAAGCGATATAAGAAGTGATGGAATCTGACTGACAAGCCCATCACCGATTGTCAGAATAGTATATTTAGACAAGGCTGCCGAAAAATCCAACCCCTGTCTTGTAACACCCATGGCAATACCACCGATTACATTGACCGCAGTAATGATAAGACCCGCAATCGCATCTCCCTTTACATACTTTACCGCACCATCCATGCTACCGAAGAAGCTCGATTCCTGCTGAATCTTATCTCTTCGTATCTTAGCTTCGGCATCTGTGATTGCACCTGTATTAAGGTCAGCATCAATAGCCATCTGCTTACCAGGCATGGCATCCAGTGTAAATCTGGCTGTTACTTCTGCAACTCGCTCAGAACCTTTGTTAATTACTAAGAACTGAATAAGAAGCAGGATAATAAATACGATGGTACCAATGATCAGGTCACCACCACCTACGTAATCACCGAAAGTCTGAACGACATTTCCCGGATTACCTGTTCTTAAGATAAGCTTTGTGGAACTTACGTTAAGAGCAATTCTAAAAATAGTTGTAAACAAAAGTATGGTTGGGAAATAAGATATATCCAATACTTCCTTGATAAACATACATGTAAACAGGATGGTAAATGCAATGGCAATATTAAGAGCCAAAAGCACATCTAAAAGGACAGAAGGTATGGATACTATGAACATTACAAATGCAGCCAGTATGTATAAAGCTATTCCAAGGTCAGCCTTTGGCATCTTAAAACTCATATCCTCTCTCCTTTCCCATGTTTAATAATTTATTCTGTTCTTCCCTGCAGATGATATACATAAGCAAGTACTTCAGCAACAGCACTGTAAAGTTCTGGTGGTATCTGATCGTCAACATTGACATTGGCATAAAGCATTCTGGCCAATGGCTTGTTCTCAACAATCTCAACCTTATTCTCTCTGGCAACCTCTTTAATCTTCTGTGCCAGATAATCAGCACCCTTGGCTACCACAATCGGTGCCAGTGCCACATCTTTGTCATATTTAATAGCTACAGCATAATGCGTAGGGTTTGTAATAACGACATCCGCCTGCGGCAGATTCTGCATCATTCTACGCTGACTGGCCTCACGCATTTTCTGTCTGATCTTACCTTTAATCTCAGGATTACCTTCCTGATTCTTGAATTCCTCTTTTACTTCCTGCTTGGTCATTCGCATATCCTTGCTAAACTTGACCTTCTGATATGCGTAATCAGCCACTGCAATAAGCATATATATCAAAGAAATTCTTATTCCCAGATTAATAACCGTCTCGCCTATAAACTGCACAGCCTGAAGCATCGGCAAATCATACAGCAGAAACAGCTGATTTTGTCTATCCACAAGATATGAATATGCCACATATGCTATAAGAGCAATCTTGGCAATTGATTTAATCAGTTCAACCACCGTGTTAACCGAGAAAATTCTCTTAAGTCCACTCAGCGGATTAATCTTATTAAGCTTAGGCATCAGCGGCTTTGCTGTAGGTTTCCACTGTACCTGAACATAGTCACTTAAAAATGAGACCAGGTAACCTACTATAAATACCGGAGCTAAAATAACCACTACTCTAAGTATGGCATAGGTAAAAATCTGCTTGGCAACAGTCGCCGGCGGGTTGCCATTGGAAAGCCTAGTCGCCACCGGAATCTGGTTGTAAACATTACCAAAGACTCCCAGAAACTGCGTTCCCATGTTACCAATCCAGAATTTTAAAAGGAAGAATAACGCAATTAAGCCGAGTCCACTGGCTATTTCCTTGGACTTGGCTACCTGACCTTCCTTTCTGGCATCATCCAATTTTTTCTGAGTAGCAGGTTCGGTCTTTTCACCGCCCTCACCCTCAGCAAAAAACTGAAGATTTAATTCCAGCGTTCTATATGAGAATTCACCTTCAAAAATTCTCTTGATATCAACTGTTTTATCAATACTCATATCACATTATGGCTTTGACAAATGTTGCCATCATCTTTTTTACTTCACCGAATATCATATTGCTTGCTGCAGGAAGCATTCCTACAGTAATAAACAGTGTCGATATTCCAACTAAGACCTTTAACTGCATACCAACTGAGAACATATTAAGCTGTGGTGCAACCTTAGTCATTATTCCGAGTATCGCATTGAGAAGAAGCATTACTGCAAATACAGGAAGGCATATTCTAAATCCGATAGATACATAATCATTCAAAAATGTCACTATACTTTCAAGCAGCTTTTCGCTGTCAAAAACTGCCTTATTGACTGGAATCAGCTCATAAGTCTCTGCCAAAGCAACAACCATGTACTGATACAGTCCTGACACCAAAAGCATCAGTGTAATAACATACTGGTATAAAACACCAGAAATTGAAACGCTTGTGTTTGTGGCAGGATCCATAAGATTGACCATGGAAAGACCTGTTTCCATATCAATAATCTGGCCCGCAAAGGTTACAATGGTAGTACACATATTGGCTGCGAAACCAATAATAAGTCCAGCCATAGCTTCCCTGACTACTATTACTGCATATCCCCATATACTGCTGTACTCAAGAATCGGTCTGTCTTCAATCACTCCATACAACAGCGCTGCCATAAAGAAGCTGAAACCAACCTTAACCTGCGATGGCACACCTTTCTGACTAAAAAGTGGAGCCACAGCAACAAACATAACAATTCTAATCATTATCAGCAGGAAATATTCCAGATCGTTTGAATAAAAGGAATAATTAATCACCTATCCTGCTCCTTATCTGATATATACGGAAAAATTAGCCCAAAGTCTCTCCATATAGCCCACCATATTATTGAGCATCCAGTGACCAAGAAGTATCAGAGTCACAAAGATTGAAAGTATCTTTGGAACAAAAGTAAGTGTCTGTTCCTGAATGGATGTTATAGTCTGAAAAATACTTACTACAAGACCCACAACAAGACTTACAAGTAAAACCGGAGCCGCTGTAATACAGATAGTGTATAGCGCTTCCCTAGTTATGGTTACGACGTCATCTATATTCATATCCTGGCTCCTTTCTCATCTAAGTGTTTTAATAGAATGTCTTTACAACATTACCAATTACAAGATTCCATCCATCTGCAAGAACAAAGAGAAGTATCTTAAACGGCATACTGATTGTGGTCGGCGGCAGCATCATCATACCCATACTCATAAGGGCCGATGCTACAACCATATCGATTACGATAAATGGAACATATATCAGGAATCCTATAATAAAGGATGTTCTTAACTCGCTGACAATGAAGCTTGGAATTAATACTGAATTTGGTATGTCCTCCACGTCTCCCGTCCACTCAGTGTGAGCTATCTCCATAAACATACTTACATCCTTCATCTGAGTCTGTGGATACATGAACTCCCTGATTGGATGCATAGCTGCTTCGATAGCCTGAGCCTGATCAATCTCTCCTGCCTCAAATGGTGCAATTGCATCAGTTCTTATGGCATCAATTGTAGGGCTCATGATAAAGAATGTCAGAAACAGCGCCAGTCCTATGATAATCTGGTTTGGCGGTGCTGTCTGTGTATTTAAAGCATTACGGGTAAAATGAAGCACGATAACAATCCTTGTGAAACTGGTCATAAGAATTATTAACATTGGCGCAATGGCAATAAGTGTAAGAGTAATCAGGATCCTTAAGGAACCGTTGAGTTCTCCGTTGCCATTGTCATATGTAACCGTAACGGTATTAGCAATATTTAGTTCTTTTAAATCGTCAACAGTATCCGCGCTGCCAGGTTCTTCAATGGTTGTAATCTCATCAGTAGTATCTGTGAGCATAGTACCCACACCTTCTCTGGTGATTGTTGAAGCCTCAGCAGACATCTTCGGATATATGCACAATATGCCCACCATAAATAGTAGGCATATTATTTCAACTAATCTAATTATTCTATTCTTCATCTTCTTTGGATGTTTCTTCTGCACCGCCTTTAACAGGAAATGCATTTTTAAACTGTTTAAATACTGAACCGAAATCGGTCACAGTGTTATTATTTTCGCCAAGATTAATCTCAGCTTCATCAAGCTTGGTAAGCACCGTAACCTGATCTTTGCTGACCGCAATTGCCAGATACTGCTCACCAATCTTTACTATCTGCATAAACTGATTTGGTGTCAGTCGCATAGTCTCAATTACTTTCATATTTGAACCATTCATCTGCTGTTTTTGAAAACCAGCTATCCATCTGGTCACATACAGTGTGATGAATAAAACCAGAACAAATATTATAAGTACTGTAATTAACTGAACTACCCCATCAAATCTTCCCTGGGAGGTAAGTAACATTAACCTACAACCTTCTTAACAGACTCCAATACTCTGTCTGCCTGGAAAGGCTTAACGATAAAGTCTTTTGCGCCTGCCTGGATAGATTCAATAACCATTGCCTGCTGGCCCATAGCTGAACACATAATAACCTTTGCATTAGCGTCAGCGGCCTTTATTGCCTTTAAAGCCTCGATACCATCCATCTCTGGCATTGTGATATCCATAAGTACAAGGTCTGGCTTGAGTTCATTGTATTTCTCAACGCCCTTTGCACCGTTCTCAGCTTCACCAGCTACGTTATATCCGTTCTTAGTAAGGATATCCTTGATCATCATTCTCATGAATGCTGCATCATCACATATAAGAATATTCTTTGCCATAATAAATCTCCATTCTATTTTATAATTTCGGTTACACGAATACCAAAACTCTCTTCAATTACTACAACTTCGCCCTTGGCCACAAATTTGCCATTGACAAGCACATCTATTGGTTCCCCTGCAAGTCTGTCAAGTTCAATAATTGTACCTGGCGCAAAATCAAGAATATCTGATATATTCTTTCTCGTTCTACCAAGTTCTACAGTAACCTCAAGTGGGACATCCATAATCAAGCCGATATTCTCATTGCTTGGCATCGCTGCCATGTTGCCTGAGAACTGTTCAAACTGTGCCGGCTGATAATTCATACCCATAGGTGGCATCTGTTGATACATAGGTGGCATCTGATACATTTGTGCCATCTGTGAAGGATCATACATAGGCATTCCCATACCTGGCATCTGCATATTTGGCATCTGCATCGGTTGTCCTGGTGTCGGAGCATCAACCTTTGGTGGTTCATATGCCACCGGTGTTGGCTGTGGTTCCGCAGCAGGTGATGGTGTTGGTGTTGGATCCATACCTCCTCCTAAGAATGTTGCCACAATATTTTTAGCAAACTGAACTGGATATAACTGAAGTATTGTACTGTCAACCAGATTTTCAATCTGCATTCTAAATGCAATCTTTACAAAAGTTCCTTTAAGGAATTCTCCCGCATCACCTCCTGGCAATGCTCCATCTGACTGTAATCTTTCTGCATATGGTGGAGAAATATCTATCATATTGCCAAGCATCTGTGAAAGCGATGTCGCTGAAGACCCCATCATCTGATTCATGGCTTCTGATATAGCTGAAAGATGTATATCTCCCACCTCATCTACGGTGTTACTACCATCCCCGCCCATCATAAGATCTGTGATAATCTTAACATCATCTTCTTTCAGGATGAGGATATTTGAGCCATCCAGACCCTTAGTATATCTAATCTGAATAAGTACCGCTGGCTCTTCTCTTTCAGCAGAAAGCTCCTCCCAATTGCTAAGAGAAACAACCGGTGTGGTAATATTAACTTTGCGATTAACAAGGGAATAGAGCGTTGTAGCGGATGTTCCCATGCTAATGTTAGCAACTTCACCTATGGCATCTTTCTCAACATCTGTCAATTCTGCAACATCATCAACTGCTGGTGCATTAACCGTAGATGCTGAAGCTGTACTGGCAGTATCCTGTGTGTCTTCTACAGACATGCCACTAAGCAAAGCATTTATCTCTTCCTGAGATAAAATACCATCCATGCTTCTACTCCTCCTCTCTTATGACTGAAGTAACCCTTACGGCGTACTTATCACCACTCTTACCTGGTGCAGCCAAAAATTTCTTTATATTGCCAACGTAAACCGGTAAATCCTCTTCCGCTTTGACATCCAGTCTTATGATATCTCCGCACTGAAGATTAACAAAATCGTTGACTGTGATAACGCTTTTACCTAGATATGCTGTAACTGGAACATCAACCCTTCTAATAAGAGATTCCACATATCCTGAGAAGTCTTCCTCATCGTTATCCTTCATAGTCGAATACCAGAATTTGGTATTCAGTCTGTCAATTACCTCTTCAATTGTGAAGTAAGGTATACAAATATTCATGATACCTTCAACCTCTCCTATAGAAATGTTGAGGGTAACGATAGCAATCATATCATTTGGTGCAATAATCTGAGCAAACTGTGGATTGGTTTCAAGCCTCTCAAGCACCGGTTCTATTGCTACTACATTCTTCCATGGATCCTTCAACAGCTGCATGCACAAAACCATAATCTTTTCAATGATTATCAACTCTATTTCTGAAAAATCCCTGGTCTTTTCTATAGGCATTCCCGTACCACCAAGCATTCTGTCAATAATGGCAAAACCTATATTTGGTGAAAGTTCCATCATAATGGATCCCTTAAGTGGTTTAAAATCCACAACTCCAAGAATTACCGGATTAGATAAAGCATTGGAAAACTCTGAGAATACAACCGTTTCAGAACTCGCTACAGTTACTGATACATTCTTCCTAAGATACAAAGGAAGGTTGGTTGATAATAATCTTCCATAATGCTCAAACAATATTTCAAGTGTACGTAAATGTTCTTTTGAGAACTTAGCCGGACGAGCGAAATCATAATTGCGAACCTGAGTCTCGTCTTTGGCTTTTATGTCTTCAGCATCCAGTTCGCCGCTACTTAAAGCAGCTAACAGGCTGTCTATCTCATTTTGAGATAATACCTCTCCCAACCAGGCTCACCTCCCGTCAGATATTTTTTCAGAAGAACTAGCTAAAAATAATATCTCTGAATACTACGTTATAAACGAATTTTGATCCATACATCTGCTGGATTGCTTCAAGAATCTCCTGTCTAAGACCGTCCTGATTGCTCTCTGCTTCTTCAATCGAATGAGAACCAACAATCTGGAAAATCTTATCCTTGATCATATCTTCATTGTCAGCAAGTGTAGCGCTGTACTTTTCGTAATCCTCGTCTTTGCTGTTGAGTGAAAGTGAAACACTCATCATGCAGTAATGATTCTTACCATCAGCACCCTTTGCAAGACCAATAGTCATCTGATCTGCAATCTGGTAAACCTTTATATCTTCCATAGTCACTTCTACAGCTGACTCAGTGCCTGCTTCTTCAGGACTTGCAATCTCAAGTGAAAGAGCTGTTGAGATTCCATCAATAAGTCTGCTTGTCTTCTTGGTTGTTCCCATCATGGTAAACATCATTACCGAAGTGAGTACAACATTGACAACTAAAAGTGCAAGAATAAGGATTGATAACATATTCTTCTTCATATATTTCTCCCTGTGGCGCACATTACGTCCACTTATCTCACAATACTATTAAGACTGTTGTATATCTTAATTTCAATTCTTCTATTCTTACTTCTACCCTCTGGGGTTGAATTATCAGCTATTGGCGAATACTCACCGCGACCACTATGCTTAATTGTAGCTGGATCGATGTTAGTATTCTGAATCAGATAATCAAACATAGCCAATGCTCTGTAACTACTGAGTACATCGTTGTTCTCATACCTTCCACCATTAAACGGAACGTTGTCAGTATGTCCCTCAATTTCTATACCATAATCCGCATATCTTTGGAGGACCAAAGCCACCTGCGCTACCGTAGGCATAGCTTCCTGCTTGAGTTCTGCTTTTCCTGAATCAAAAAGCACCGAACCTCTAAGCGTAAGGGATACATATTGCGAAGTAAAATTAACATCAACAGAATCCTGTTTGCCAGATTCGCTGAGAGCTTCCTCTATCATCTCAGCAAGTCTTTCAGACTCTTCCAAGCCTTCCGTTTCCATCTGTTCTGCTAACTGTTTTTCTTCAGTTCCTTCCTCAAGAGTGTTCTCAACAGAATCACTATCAGTAGCCGCACCTGTATTGGTTATAAAATTATCCAGTTCATTCAACTGGCTCATACCGTTGCTAATAAGCAATCCGTCTTCGAAAGAACTTCCTCCACCCGAAAAGATGGAAAACGTATTCGAAAATGAAGCTGCCAATGCTTCAAATTTCTCTGCATCCATATTGGACATTGAAAAGAGCAAAACGAAAAAGCACAGAAGCAGATTCATAAGATCCGCGAAAGTTCCCTGCCAGGCCGGACAACCCGCTGGTGGTGGATCTTCTTTTCTCTTAGCCATCCGAATCACCTCCAGCATCAAGGCCTGCCTTATCAGCAGGACTTAAGAAGGACTTAAGTTTCTCTTCAATAACTCGTGGATTCTCACCAGCCTGAATAGAAAGCAATCCCTCGATAACAATCTGTTTAGCCATCATCTCCTGCTCATTCTTAACCTTCAATTTGTTACTTGTAGGAGTACAAATCCAGTTAGCAAGAAGTGAACCATAGAGAGTTGTAATAAGAGCAACCGCCATAGCAGGTCCGATAGCACCCGGATCATCCATAGCCTGAAGCATGTTAACAAGACCTACAAGTGTACCAATCATACCCCACGCAGGTCCCATCGCTCCAAGATCACTCCAGAAATTAATCTTTTTCTTATGTCGGTCGTCAATGGAAATCATCTCTGTCTCCATAACACCTCTAACCAGTTCAGGGTCAGTACCATCGACAACGAGCATAATGCCCTTCTTTAGGAACTGATCATCAAGATCACCAGCAGCCTCTTCAAGGGAAAGCAAGCCTTCCTTACGTGCTACATTGGATAAATCTATAATCTTCTTAATAACCTCAGGGGTATTAAGAGCCTGATCTTTAAAAATGAGCGCAATAGACTTAAGACCACCAACAAAATCCTGCATGGTGTTGGAAGCCATTACACTACAAAGAGCCCCGCCAAAAGTTATCAGGGCTGAATTCAAGTCTAAGAAATTAACAATAACGCCAAAGCCGTTACCGGCAACAATACCGAAAATAACTAAACCTAAGCATATAACTATACCAAGTAAAGATGCTAAATCCACGATAATACACCTTTCCAGAAACCTATCTCAGATTGCCAAAAATCGACAAATCTGCATAAATTTCCTTTCTATACGATTTTACTAAATTATCTATGTCTTGTCTACTTTCTTTTGTAATTATTTTTCGTCCAGTAGTCAGTGTAATTACAGTATCAGGAGTACTTTCAACCATTTCGATAAGGTCCTGATTAATTAATGTTTTTGTACCATCATATTTTGTAACTTCAATCATACCAAATTTTCGCCTTCCACAATATATTGTACCCAGATATCATACCACATATCTTATATTGATTCAAAAATTAATCCCTTAAAACCAGCAAATGCATCCACTCCGAGGAGTGAATGCATCGCATAACATATAATCAAAGCACAATTATTTATCTCTTAAGGTTTACAAGTTCCTCTAAAAGTGTATCCGAAACTGTAATGATTCTTGAGTTAGCCTGGAAACCTCTCTGAGTAGTAATCATCTCTGTAAATTCTGCAGAAAGATCAACGTTACTCATTTCCAAAACACCTGTTGTCATGTAACCGCCGCCTGACTTAACTTCAACACCGATTCCATCGAAATCCCCAGAGTTCTGTGTTGCCTTGTAAAGGTTATCACCTTCCTTAGCAAGACCAGATGCATTAGCAAATTCTGCAACTGCTATCTGACCAAGAAGCTTGCTCATACCATTGTCATATGATGCGTAGATACGTCCATCATCCTGAATAGATACGCCGCTCATCTCACCAAGCTTTCTACCACAACCAATCTTATTAACATCACCACTTGCTGCTGCAATTGTAGATGTACCTGAGTTGTTGTACATTGTTGTATTTAAGAA
>JAZQOC010000054.1:0-2202 GCA_045627645.1 Lachnospiraceae bacterium | reverse complement strand
TGCATATAATGCAAGTAATGGAAGGGACAAGCACTGATATCTAATGAGCTTAGCTGAAAGTATTACAACATCTTCATTCTGTGAAAACCTTCCCGCAAGCCCATACGCACCTATGAATAACGCTACTGCACCGAATATTAGCAGAAACGTTCCAATGATTACTGTCAGCTTAAGCGCTTCCTTGACTCGCTTATATTTTTTCGCCCCATAATTCATTGCACAGATTGGCTGAAATCCCTGACCAAATCCAATCATAAGCATATATCCCAGTGACGTTACTCTAGTTGCAATTGTCATGGCTGCAATAAGTGTTTCACCATATTGTGCAGCTATCAAATTAAGTAAAACCGAAGCCACACTTGTTATTGCCTGTCTTGAAAAATTAGGAGCTCCACCGGCTAAAATATGATAAAGTCTACCATTGCCTTTTAAATTAAAATACTTAATATTTACTGGTATGTTGCCATGAATATAAGATAGCCATATAACAATTACAGCTGCCAAACTCATTCCAATTAGTGATGCATATCCCGCTCCCTTTATTCCCATTCCAAATCCGAGAATAAATACAGGATCAAGCAGGATATTACACAGCATTCCTGAAAGGAGTCCTATCATAGCATCCTTCACATTGCCACATAGTCTTATCTGATTGTAAATTGTTGCAGATAATAATGTAGCAGGCACAGCATAGAGCATAATTCGTAGATAATCAATTGTGTAACCAAGAAGTTTCTCTGACGCATTACCGCCAATAAACGAAGCAAGTGGTCTTATAAATATTAGTGAAATAACCATAATTACAATTCCCGCTATTACTGCAAGACCAGCTCCGTCTGCAGCGATGACCTTTGCTTCATCCTCATTACCCTTACCAAGAAGTCTTGACATGGTATTTCCACTTCCATATCCAAACCAAAAGCCCAGAGCCTGGATAAAGCTTACAAATGCAAATACAACTCCAATTGCTGCTGTCATGCTTCTGTCTCCAAGCTTACCAACAAAAAATGTATCTGTAAGGTTATATATTAAAGAAACCATCATTCCTATCATTGTAGGAATTGCCATCTTGATAAGAAGCGGAAGTAATGACGCTGTTAAAATCTTCTGTCTTCGTAATTCTTTTTGATCTAACGCATTTTCCATATTTGCTATCCTATCTTTGAAACAATTCCCTTACTTCCATTCACACGAATCATGTCTCCATCCTTATATCTCATAGTTGCAAAACCAACTCCTAATACAGCTGGAATGCCATACTCTCTAGCCACAATTGCTGCATGAGAAAGTTCTGCGCCAGTATCAGCCACAACAGCCTTTGCTAAAGAAAATAATGGTGTCCACTCAGGATCTGTTAACCTACAGACAAGAATATCTCCCTTATTAAATTTATAAAATTCCTCTGGTCCACTAATTATGCATACCCTGCCAGTTGCTTCACCAGCACTACCGCTTACACCCTTAAGCTCATCACCAGTATCATCAAAGACCTTAAGTTTCGCACCTTCCCATACTTTTTCGGCAAGGGGACGCATTCTCTTTCTTCTTTCTATTTTCTCTATATCACTGTCAAAAAGCTTTCCGCGCTTGGCTATGTCCGTAAGTTCACTGGTAAATAAATATGCAAGCCCCTTCATGTAGTCTTTGTCTCGGGTTAATTCCAGTGACATATGTGAAAGTAACTTCTTAACATAGTAAAATGCTGTCTCCCACATTAACTGGCTTTCTTCTCTGATAACATGCATATAGCGATATGACTCTATTTCTTCTAATAGCTTTTTATATTTATTCTCACTTACATTTTCCTTAATACCATTTAGGATATTTTCATATCCATATGCATTTTCGGATTTACATTCTTTTTTGCCAACTAATGGTCTTAAAAGATTAATCAATCTGTTCGGATCTTCGTAGAATGCTTTTGCAGTAATGCAATAGCAATTGTAATCTGACTTGTACCCATGCTTATCCATAAACTGCTGCAATTCAATTTTGGCATCCTCATATCTATCACACAATTTCTCATAACCCATACCACTTTGAATTGCCCCTACTATTTCCTCATTTTTACTAAAAGAGCTTGCTATTCTTTCAATATCTCTTGTCATAAGTGCAGTTTCATAATCAAGTTCCTGATATAAATCATATGCTGTAAGATTTTTTTCTATCTTTTTGAGCACTCCTTTTATCTTCTTTGAGAAT
>JAZQOC010000053.1:0-4374 GCA_045627645.1 Lachnospiraceae bacterium | reverse complement strand
GTGTAAGTATTTTTAAGCATGATCCAAATGGAAAGGTAGCTATGGCATACAATTCTTTGGCTGAGGAGGTGCTTTCATGAGTGAGAAGTTATCAAGTGGTCAGAAAGCCAGGTCAAAGGTACATAGCTTTGATGATTTATTTAATACATCAACAGATATGGGTTTTGGACACAGTGTCCAAAATGAGAAATATCATGTGGAAGAAATAAATCTTTCAGAAATGCATGAATTTCCAAATCATCCATTTCCGGTGGTAGATGATGATGAAATGGCAGAACTTGTTGCCAGCATTGGGGAGCATGGCGTTTTACAGGCTGCAGTTGTAAGAAGTGATCCTTCAGGTGGCTATCAGATTATATCTGGACATAGAAGACACATGGCCTGTATGAAATTGGGCTATGAGAAAATGCCGGCAGTAGTTGTTGAAATGGATGATGAAGATGCTACAACCTGCATGGTAGATGCAAATTTTAGTCAAAGAAAAGAAATTCCCATTTCATGTAAGGTTAGGGCATATAGGCAAAAATTTGATGCGCAGAAGAAAAAAGGCAAAATTACAGCTACATATGATGAACTGGGTGAAGCTGCAGGAGAAAGCGGTAAAACAGTCCAGAGGATGCTACGGCTTTCGTATTTATCGGATGAATTATTAGATTTGATGGATGTTGGAAAGCTTGGAGTAGTTCAGGGAGTATCGATTTCATATCTAGATGAAGACGATCAGCAACTTGTCCTAGTGGCTATTGAAGATACTCAGGTCAATATGAATAAGGACCAGGCTCAAAAGATTAGAGAACTGGGTGAATCGAAAAGCCTGAACTTAGAGGTAATCCGGATGCTTCTTACGGATAAAAAGAAAAAGGAGCGCAAATATACAATGAAGTCGGATATTATCAGTCGCTATTTTGAAGAAGATGCAACTGATGATGATATAGAGCAGGTAATTGTAATGCTCTTGGAGAAATGGAAGGAAGGTGTACGTAATGGCTGATGGTTTTTTCAGAAGCAAACAAGGTTATACCGTTGTTCAAAATGCTGTTACGCGTGATAAAAATATTTCATTAAAAGCAAAGGGGCTGTATCTGGTGATACAGTCCAACATTACAATGCCTGAAAAGAAATGGCTCAAAAGTGAATTCCTTAATATGGTACCAGAAGGAAAAGCTGCCTTTGATAGTGCTTGGAATGAGCTTAAAAATAATGGTTATTTACATGTGCATACATATTCCAATGGGAAGAGTTTTACATACGAATATGAGTTATTAAATGAGCCTGTAGAAGGTCCTCATACCTTTTACTACAATTCCAAAGGTGAGCTTTCAAGTACGAATCTTGATAGAGCAGCCAAGAAAAATGATAGCAAAAAAGAAGATTCAGATGGGGTAACTTTAGAAGAAACCCAGGAAAATCAAGGGGTTCGCCTATATACCGATTTCCGGTGTATCGGAAACCAGTCTATCGGAAACCAGGTAAACGGAAACCAGTGTAATGGAGACCATGATACCGGAAACCGTGCAAACGGTAATGGGGGCAATAATAATAATCCCTTAAATATAAATCCTAATAATAATTATTTTAATATAAATACTTCTATCAAATCCTATCCATCTAGTGAAATACATAGTTCACAGGAAAGCCAGATGGGATCTGATGGGATGGACGACTGTGATGTATATATGCAAATCATAAAAGAGAATGTTAATTATGATGAGCTAATGAGACACAGAGATCATGAAGTAAGGGAACGTTATGATGAGCTTTATCAGCTTATTTGTGATGTTGTATGTGTTCCAAGAAAGACGGTTCGTGTTAATGGTCAGGATTATCCTTATCAGCTTGTTAAAAGCCAGTTCTTAAAGCTTAAACAAGAGCATTTACAGTATGTTGCAGAATGTTTGAAGGATAATTATACCGAGGTTAGTAACATAAGGGCATATTTGATTACAGCACTTTACAATGCACCTTCAACTCTCAAGAATCATGAAGCTCAGGATTTTAGAACTGAAACACATTCGGAATATAAGTCAGAATTTGATTATGAGCATGCTCGAAGAATGAAATTAAGTAGTGAAATGCGAGATCAGGGAGTACCACTTGGAGAAAGAATAAAGATCTTTGAGGCACCTTATCCAGGAGAGGAATCATAGCGAATGATAAAAATAATAACAAATACAATTCAGTTGGGAATCATCGTTGTATGGGGAATTACCTGCTACTACATCTGCAAAAGCGAAGATGGATTTCAATACTTCATCTACTGGATTATTATGGGGTTCCCATTTGGGTTTCAAAAATTAAGAATGCTGCTGATTCCAAAAGGGTTTGGAATTGCCGGCGAAATAGGAGTATTTGCACTTGATGCCATTGTAGCAGGTCTCATAGGTGGAATATTTCTGGTTAAAAAAATAGTAGTAATCATGGCTGATTATATAAGAGCAATTGGAAAGATAATCAGACCTACATAGATCACGGAAAGGACATATATGGATTCATTAAATGACGTAAAAAAAGTAATGCAGGAAGAAATTGAAAAGGGCAGAGCTACACCAATGACATTTGAAAAGATGGTTTTGGATGAAACATCCTATCAATCGATCATATCAGAGGAAAAGCTGAAGGAAGTACTAAATTATCTGCTCAGGCTATCAGAATATAGAACTGGTATGGCAACCGTTATGAATAATGTTTATTTGGATCTAAGAAAGCCAAGCAGTTCGCCTCAGTTCTGCAGAACTAAATCTGCTATGGACAGAATGCTTATTGATATGGGAGCACTCAAACGAGTTAAGAAGGTGGCACCTTTTTATGATGGGGATTGTGTAATCGAAGATGCAAAATGTTTTTTTTCTGTTCCTAAGGATGTAATAGAAAAATGTAAGATGAAATACAAAGGTGAAGACGCATATGGGCTTATTTTATCGAGTAAATTCATTATGGGGCTACATTGTATATGTGAAGCAGCCAGAGCCGAATATGCGGTGGATATGACAATTGCAGATGCTGATTCTTCATATATGAAGGCTATGGCTCTTTATAATATAAAAGAAGTAATATTCCAATGCTTA
Source organism: Lachnospiraceae bacterium (assembly GCA_045627645.1). Lineage (GTDB taxonomy): Bacteria > Bacillota > Clostridia > Lachnospirales > Lachnospiraceae > Colinaster. The sequence continues at coordinate 1,309 of JAZQOC010000053.1, read as the reverse complement.
TTACTGGATGATGTTAAGGAAGAAGATGAAATGATTGTAGCAAGTCTTTATACGATTTATGTTTTGGAATGAGTTTTGGACACAGTGTCCAAATAATATAAATAATGCTGGCATCCGATATATCATGTAAGGTAAGATAACTTTAGAATGATTAACTTCAGATTTTATGCGCTACCGGGTTATATGGTAGTTACTATGATAATACGGTGCATTGAGGTGTGTAATATGGGATTACTGGTTTTATTTAAGAAGAAAGTTGTAAATGAACAAAAAATAACCAAAGAAGAAAGTAAAAATGCTGAAGTTGAATTAAAACAGCCAGTAAATACAAGTAGAGATAAAGAATTATTTGGTGCTATAGCCAATAAAGTAAGTGAAATGATACCGGATGAGTGGGAAAAGATATATCTTTATGGGGAGGTCTTATCCGGTTCAAGAGTAGTGTATTTTTACTTTAAGCCAATTAATGATGATACGATTGTATATGCACATGATATTCCAACAAAATACAATGTAGATAAGAGAATTTATCGCCAGTTATTATTAGAATTAATAAGTATCATAGCAGAATTACATAATGATTATAAATTGAATTATGGTAACGAATGGACAAATCTAACCTTCGTTATAGAAAAGTCTGGTCATTTTCATGTCGACTACAATTATGATGATATCTTAAAGAGTAAATATTCAGATGGACAAAGACAGATAATATGGAAGTATGAAGTCATTGGTATAGAGCCATCTCTTGAAGAGCATAAACAATTAATAGAAGATTATTTGGCAAATAAATAAAGTATATTCATATATTAATAATGTGTTTCCAAATTTGTTGATGTTGAAGGAGAAAGATTTTGATAAATAGGGGATTATTTGAATTAATAAAACGTAATATGGGTGTTAAACACAAGATCAAAAAAGAAGCTATTTGTTTATAAGCAGGATATGCATGAAATAGAGTTTTTGATACCACTTGATGAGTTTATAGAAGATTATTACGATGGTTTATTTATTTTTTATCATAAGCATTACAAGGTGTGATGATTTTGATAATACAGTGTATCGCGGAGTTTTTTTATGAAGCTTATTTATGAAGAATATTCAACGGATAGAGGAGATAGATTTAGAATCTATGACAATGGAAAATATCTTTCTGTTGTAGTAGAGCATTTCTTTGAAGAATTTGAAATTGAGGGTTATATCGAACCAGCTGAATATAGAGAAGTTCGTGATGGGATGTTACACCATGTAAGTAATATTGAAGAAGGAATTCGTGTGGGCAAAGAGCTATTAAACAATATTTAAATGA
>JAZQOC010000052.1:0-7814 GCA_045627645.1 Lachnospiraceae bacterium | reverse complement strand
CTCAAAACATTCAAAATCCGCTCATTTTTCTGCAAAAAATGGCTACTTTTTCATGTTTTGGCGGGTCATAAAGGTGCATACAGCCTCTTACGTGCAAGCACGACGAGTCAGCATGACCTTTTGACCCTGGTATCATCACATATTATTATATCGGATGGTTACAATCAAAAGTACACCCTTTTCTTCAAATAGAACTATGTAAGTCTGTGTAAAACGTGCGCCGCAAGGCGAATACAAAAAGGTCAGAACATATCAAAATGTCTGACCCTTAAAATATACCGCTATTCAAATATGTTCAACAATATTAATAGCTCAAAGCAACGTAAATCTGATGTCGTAATTGCCCTGTTATCCTTCACAAGCTCTTATGATTTAATTCAACGATTTACTATCTTCCATCATAATTGCCTTATAGCCCATATAGGTAATCCACACATACATTACTGTTTTAGGAACCATCAACGCGCCTATTCCATTTACAACTTCTTTCAACAGGAAAATCGGTACATAAAAAGCAAAACTTAATGTAACTGCTAACCATAACTTTTTAAATGGCGTATTCGTATTACCTCTTTCATGATTGTAAAAAAAGACAATAATATAAATCCCCATAATACAAAATGGAATATTTTTTAATACATATAAGAAATATGGAGCCCCCTCGCCACCCCAATCATTCTGAGGAAGCATAATGATTATCATTCTATATATTAAGTCGTCCAACATATCAGGAGCAATATCTTCATGATGGCCTGAGAAATCTAATTACACTATTCTGAAAATCATGATAATAGGGCTTTTCAATATATGCACAATGCGCTGCCCCACTTATGATTTTTCTCATAGAACCCTTAGGGAGTTCTTTATACATCTTATTAATTGAATCATAATTCAGATACGGATCCGCATCCCCATATATAAGCAAAGTCGGTACACCAATTTCTGACATATCAATAAGAACTACAGATTCATCAACACATATATCTCTTCTTGGACCATTAGGACTGCTTTCCCCATCATATTTCCAACAGCTTGAGCAAAAATACTCTACCACCGGCGCCTCTACTATATTATCATCAATTCCCCCGGTAGCATTTAACCTAAAATCACCTGCTGCATTTTCCCATGAATTTATATGATAGTCTGAATCAACATTACATTCCCCAAGACCACTTACAATGGGGGCATATAAAACGAGCCTGTTTACAATTTCCGAATGATTTGATACAAATCTCGATGTAGTTACTGTACCAAAACTCCAGCCCAAAACATCAACCTTGCTTTTTCCGGTTAATTCACATATTTCTTTCACTGCATAATAAATATTATCTGCAGCATAATCTGAATCAACTATAAATCCATCATCCGGTCTATCGGACTGTCCGTATCCTGCAATATCAAGACGCCATACCGTATATCCATTATCCGCCAAGAAGCGAACCAGACTGTAATCTTTATAATTAATATCAAATTCATGAGAAGAATACGTCAATCCATGCACCAGGATAATGTTATCTTCTCCAAAATCAGATTTACAAGTACTGTCTAGATGAAGGTTAATATCTCCATAAGGCACTGTGTAATTCTTAAAACTGTAATTATCATCAGGCTTATTTATCTCCCCGCACCCCGAAAGATTTAAACACAATATAATGCCCATTACCAAAACATAACACATTTTTTTAGTAATGTTTTTCATATCAACATATATTATCTTTTTCATAATCATTTCTCATTTTGTCATTTATACCGGTTAAAATACAACTACATTCTTAAGAATTTCTCTTAATTCTCCCTTAGGGTCATTCTCCATTTGCATTGTGCTGTCGTCATTCATAACCATTGTCGGACGGGTTGTAAGATTATACTCCTCCCAAGGATGGCTTTCCGTCGATGGATTACCTGTTCTTGCAAATGCAACCCATGCTGCTGAAACATCCGCTGCAAGCTGAGGATCAACGTCACCGACCAAGTCACTAAACTTAGTATTATTAAATACATAGTTAAGTTCACATGCATGACAAGCACCCAGCCAATCATTGTTATTTGCACGTTTGTTAAAGAGATACACATAATTCTTTCCCTGTGCTTTAGATTCGATTCTGCCCTCAATAATCTTAAGTGAACGTGTTCTGAATACTATTTCCGACACTACATCCGTCTTTTCCCATATATCAGGATAAATCCCAACGTATTTCCCGTCATCAATCGAATCAACCATTGCAAGAGCTTTATCGATGTCTTCCTTATACTCAGGTTTCCTTGAACCATAGTCCGCAAGCATTGCGCTGATAAATTCATAGTAAGCTTCCATATCTGTATCAAGATTACCTGTTCCCATTTCGCCAACCCATAATCGCATCTCTTCGCCTGTGGTTCCAATCATAATATCAATATCTGATGAATTATCAATAACTGCCTTATCCACATCCGTAGGAATAATACTGAGTTCATCATCACGCATGGGAAAGTTGTTCAAATCAGCCACTCTGCTTCCGGCTTCATCACCTTCAACACCTACGTCGACGTTCATAACTTTTTCAAGGTCTTCCTCTGAAAGCGCCATAAGACCATCCATATCTGTTACGCCTGCAGTTTTAAGAAGCCATCCTGCCTGATTCTTGTCATCATATTTTTCCTTAGAATGATTAAGGCCTGAACCGGACTGTACGATTGCTCTGTTAAACAATCCTTTCGAAGTTTCTGTTGAAAGAAGACTTACAACAGCCCCTCCACCTGCGGATTCTCCGAAAACCGTAACGTTTTCAGGATCACCACCAAAGTTTTCAATATTCTTCTGAACCCACTTAAGTGCCATCTGCTGATCAAGTATTCCAAGATAAGGTGCATCCGGAAAATCTTCTCCACCCGGTACATTTGAAAAATCAATAAATCCTAAAAGATTAAGTCTATAGTTTATTGTAACAACAATAAGATCGCCATAAGTATCAACAAGATATTCTGCGTCATACAGCGGATCATTTGTTCCACCCCATCCATAAGAACCTCCGTGTATCCATACCATTACCGGCTTGTTCTTTGTCTCAAGGTCACTTGTCCACACATTAAGTGTCAGACAGTCTTCGCCCATAGGTTGCCCCCATGCAAACTCCGTCGATTCCGTTTGAAGACAAATATTGCCATATTCCGTTGCATCAAAGTGTTCTTCGCTATCCTCGACCTCTACAGGTGCCTTCCATCTCAGTTCTCCGACCGGTGCCTTTGCATACGGAATTCCCTTAAAAGTCAAAACCCCCGTTTCTTCCTCAAAAGTGCCCTTAAAAATACCATTTGAACACTTCACTTCAGTCGTAGAATTCTGCTCTATTATTTCTTCCTTAGTGGCTACATCATTACTATTTTTAGGTGCTGTGCATCCGACAATCCCTAGACATCCAATACCAAGCACACATAGTAATGTAATCAAGCTCTTCCCCTTCATATTCCTTCGCCTTCCTGCAATGCACCTATATTAATTAACTACACAATATTACTTGTCTGTTTTCGCAATACCGATAACGGATCAAAATTTATTTCAAATACACCTCGTCGTATTTAATCATAAGCTACACCAAAGTTTTAACTCCACATGGGATTGTACACCTCCTCAGTAAATATTAATATCATTTACTAAAGCTTTTTCTAATAACAAAATACGCTTGTTTTAATAATATAAATATCAAATAACAGCCTATCATTACAAGCATTCTTATAAAAAAGTCCACATACCAAACATGAATTTTCATATAATCGGTTAATACTAAACCACCTGCGATATTAGTAATTTCATCAAAAGACATAATAAATATTGTATGTTTGCCAATATACTTTAATGCTCTAAACAGCCACAACTCCTCACGGGCACTGACTACCTTTTCAAAAACAAACATAAAACAATACGACCATAGAATTGCTCCCACCAAAAACAGAATTATATTCCCGTAGGTAGCATCACTCATATCCACTCTTGCATCCGGAGTATTAACTGATATTACTACAAACCCTATCACAGCAAATATGACAGTAAAGATAATATTTAGAATTTTTGAAGTATCCGAAAAATCCTTCTCAAGTATTTGTAATCTTTTAATCCCGTATCCAATACCTAAAAAAAGTACTCCTACAAGTGCAATATGAATCCTAAATGGTATAAATAGTTTCGTATTATCAAACAGAAAGCCTATACAAGCAATAGTCACTACAAGACACAGCTTTATATATTTACTTTTAACCTGCATAATCAACACAAATAAGATTTCCGATATTGCCAATACCGGCAGGAACCACAAAGGATAACATCCATCCATGCTGGCAGAATTAACCACAAGGATTCCTTTAATATTATCTCCTATGGCCTGCCAATTAATAAATCCTGACCTGGTTACACACATAACAAGGATTTCATATAAAATACCATTAAAAATACACAATGCAAAATATTTCAGGTAATAATTAACTACTATTTTTTCTATATGATCAGACACTTTATAATCGTGATACAGATATCCGGATATAATAAAGAACAATGGCATATGAAAACCATATATATATTTAATAAACGGAGGATTATTATGTCCTAACAGAACCAACAGAATCGTAAATCCCTTTAAGGCATCAATCCATCCAATTCTTTTATTTACTACAAACATATCTCACCTCTCCATATAATCAAGTGTTTTCTTCAGTAAATTCAATACTTTTTGATACCTGTAAATGAATATCGCTATGGTTATGGAGTGATCTATACCTCATACAGGGCAGATATATAGTAATAATGGGTACACCAATTAAAACGTCATCACCTATCGCTTTAAATGGCCTCGATGTATACCCATCCCTATATGGCAACTTACCTCTCATGTCCAACAGGATCATCCTCCTTGCGGTGGGTCCTCACTTCCTTCGTTCTGCCTTTCCATAACCAGGGTGCCAGCTCAGCTATTTATCAGGGTCATTGCCCTCCGGAGAAAACTCCTGCCGGCTACCAGCTCATTCTTTGTACTTTCATTACTGATCCAAACACTCTCATCACAGCACCTTCCGGTGGACGCTTTCTGCAATAATTATGGTTGTTTCATTATTATACGTAACTACGCTGCCTTAGTCTTGGTAGTTACTGGACGCTTGATATCCTCAAGCATCTTTGATGCATCATAGCTTTTACCTTTTGTAAGAATCACATGGAATACTCTTATAAGCTTACATGCGACAGCTATAAGTGATTGCATCTTTTTTAATGGATTGTTGTCTCTGGTAGTGTAATACTCATGTATCTGTCTGAATTCTTCATTCTTTCCTATGACAGATACTGCAGCCTGAACAAGTAGATATCTGAGACGTTTTCGACCTCTCTTACTTATTCTTGTCTTGCCATTATGCTTTCCTGAGCTATCTGCCACCAGTTCCAATCCTGCCAGTTTCTGAAGTTCCTTGGCATTATCAAAGCGCGTGATATCGCCTACTTCTGCTATAAAACCAGCTATTGTTATCATACCTATGCCCTTTATCTCAAGCAGTTTATCTACATACTTGATTTGTTTGCATAGATTCTCAATAAGGCCATTAACCTTTTCAAGACGTTTTAACTGAAGTTCATAATCCTCAATAAGATCATGAATCTCCATACGGGCTTCTTCAAGTCCCTCGGTCAATCCAATGCTCTGGCTTGCTGCATTTACTATCAGCATTGCCTTCTTATGACCATTTCCTCTGAGTTTGGCATCCTTCCATATCTGAATAATGCCTTCAACTCCCAACTTTATGATTTCCTCCGGTGTAGGTGCAGAATTCAGTACCATTAATCCACCTTTGGAGTCTATATGTGTGTAAATCCCTTTGTATTCTGGGAAATATACAGCTATCCATTTCTGCAGTCTGTTCTTGGAACGGATGAGTTCCTCTGTAAGAACAAATCTGCGGTTTGAAGCATTTCTAAGTTCAGCATATACACCAGTAGGCATATATGTATAAAAATATCTTCCATCTCTAACAAGGTTCGCTATTACACGCGGATCCTTGCGGTCATTCTTTGATGGGCTGTTATCATCCAGTTCCTTTGTCCTGTGTACATGAAGTGGATTCACCATAACGAATCTGATGTTCTTGCCACTTAAGAACTGTCCAAGGTTAAACCAGTAATGACCCGTAGGTTCAAATCCTACTAGAATCTCTTCAAGGCCATTCTGCTCCTTTAATCGTGTCACTCCTTCATAAAATGCATTAAATCCCATCATTGAATTGGCGAAAGGAACCGGCTTCTTAGTTAGTTCAATCCCCCTCCAGTTGAAAGCTCTAAAATAATGTTTTTCGCTTCCAACATCAATTCCAATAACCATTGTTGATTCTTTTACTTGCTGAATTTTCTTATTTTGTGTAGACTTCATTTGTAGATACCTTTCTTTCTGTTCATTTACTAACTTTGCGGGTCAGTAATGACAGTTTAGCGAAGGTATCTATTTTTGTAAAATCATCTTACATCTCGTCTACACTTTGAATTATACAGGAAGCTATTTATATATTCTCCAATAATGTTAATTCGTACATATATAGTTATATCATATTTATCAATCATACACAATGTGTATATACAATCATCTGACGTGTGTATTGCTTGTTACTTTTATGCTACTTTTTGATTCAAAAGCACTCTAGCAAAATGAACCAAAGAAAAACCCCAGAAACAAGGTTTTCAAGTTTTTTTCATTATCACTATTATATTCATTCAAATTAATCCTTTTCATTGTTCAATAGAATAATATAGTTCTAACATATTAATAGATTAAATTTCCTTAACTAACATATCAGCTCGACAAGCTGAAATTTTCCTACCTTACAAATCTTACTTATTTGGTAGGTCGCACCCATTCACCTGTTCCTTTATCCTTTTGCAAAACAAGTTCATATCCACCATCCAGACGAGAGAAGAATATTTCATTGTCATCTTCGTCCAATTCTAAAACAAACTCACTTTTTGCACCCAAACTACTATTCAATCCACCAAAAGTTGAGTAGAATTTCAAGTAATGCGGCTTAACGCCACCACCTTCATCTTTGTATCCTCTAATGTATCCCATAGACGAAGGAACCCCTGCCGTAAATGTTAGTTCCTTCCCATCTTCTGAAATTGAAAAGTCTCCAAGATAAACATCGGTTCTTTCACTAAATCCTGTCGATACTAAAAACGCAGCAATTATAAACAGCACAATTATAACTATTGCAATAATTCTCTTCCTCACCATTGACACCTCCAACTTCAAGATTTGTTTTATTCCGAAAACTGGAATTTGCTATTGTGTATAGCTTTCTATAATACTTAATAATTTTTTGCTCTTAAACCATGCATCTGTTGATCCCCAGCCATTAATGTACTGATACTTCCTATAGCTAGTATGATTACTCTCTGCACATCCCCATGAATCTATTGAACCATCTGTGTAAATGATTAATATATTCGGGCCATCAGAACCGCACTCATCACCAACCATAAAATCCACACCTATCCAAGAATGTTTTATTATTGAATATATCTTTTCCTTATCTTCATCAGAAACCTTTACTTTTACATAATCTCCATCAACATAGTTATTAGCATATATCGCATCTATTTCTTTATATGAATGTTTAAAGCGTGGATACAGCAATTGAATTAATATAATAATATAAATTATTAAAAGGCCACATAGAATTAATAATAACTTAAATAATTTACTCTTTCTCTTAGCCACCTATCTTCCTCCACATTTAAGAAAATTCATATTTATTCTTCTTTTCCTATGCCAATACGAATATGTTAAGCATTAGGAAAATCTGAATTT
>JAZQOC010000051.1:0-3355 GCA_045627645.1 Lachnospiraceae bacterium | reverse complement strand
TATCACCTCTAATGCTGTCAAAAATGTTAATGGAATCATAAGTTTTATCCAGGCATAGATCAGGGTTCCAATACCAAACGCAAGCTGACCAAGTCCCTTCACATCAAACACTTCTGATATATAGTAGAACCATAGATTGATTGGGCGGAAGCAATATTTTACAAAATCACCATCATATACATAGCGTCGCAAACTCCAGTTATTATCCAAAAGGCACTGCGTTGGAGTTATGGATATAAGCGAAAAGCCGTACAGAAACAGTATCTCATAATACCCCCAGCCATTGATGGATGGAAATTTACCAAACATAATCAAAAAAGCAATAAAACCTGCAATATTAGTTGCAATCATACCAACTGTTGAGATGATAAAATCAGCACGATAACTCATCTTACTTTTGATATCTTGTGCAATTATTTTAAAATAAATATTAATATAGAACGCCAGTCCTCGTCCTTTGGTTGTAGAACCTGGTTCAGTTATATTTATGCTCTCCATATCAACCTCCATTTACTGTTACCTGTTTTACTGACACGCGCCAGAAAACATCGCTGAAAAACGAAATAGCAATTACCCAAAATAGCGAACAACAAAGTTTCGGAGCCACTGCCTTTAAATCTGGATTTTGCATCATCAAAATGGTAAGTGGCGTGTCATAAATTGCCTTAAACGGCAAGAATTTTACTACGTTTGCAAACTTTTCTGGAAAGAATGCAAGTGGAATTGTTGCCCCTGACAAAAGCGCAACAATCATCTGTTTCATGATGTTTATTCCCCAAATAGATTCCGTATATAGGCATATTGTTCCTACAATAAAATCTATGTTGTAATTGATAATAATCGAGAAAACAAAAGCAACAAGAAAATATATCAGATTGAATCCGATTGGAATCGTCCCTTTTGTCATCATACCAACAATAATGAATGTGGGGATGAACGTTACTAAAAAGTTTACAACAAGTGTCCCTGAGTTTTCCCAGAAGATAAAATGCTTGTATCTAAGTGGGCGTAGTAAATCTAACACAATCTTTCCGCTTTGAATATTTCTACCAATTTCCCATACAAGATACAACTCAACAACACCATAAAGTGATGTTGCAAGGACAAGGTAAACCATTGTCATTTCGAAAGACATTCCATTAACAACGTCTGTTCCTGCAGATGCAAAAATTGCCTTCCATAAAAAATATATCAAAGTAAGGTAAAGAAGATTTCCAAGCACCATTACGAACAGGGCAAGGCGCCATTGAATGGTTTCGAGAATTCCAAGCCTTGTTAAAGCTAAATATTTTTTAAAACTATTTTTCAATGCCAGTCCCTCCCTCATAAATTTTCTTGATTACATCCTCGGTGGAAATTTCTTCAAGCTGCATATCTCGCACATTGATTACTTCTTGAACAGCTTCAAGAACTTTCATAATACGCACTTGCTCCTCATTTACAAGAATTGAAATCCATATATCGTCACTCGTAATTGAAACGTCGAATGAAGAAAGCTGACTAGCAAGTTTTTCAACCGCTTCTTTCACATTTTCACGTGGTCGAACCTTAAGCGTTCTGTATGCGCCAAAGAACTTCTTTAAATGCTCAATATCATTGTCATAAAGTTTCTTTCCTTTATCTATGATTACAATTCTTTGACATAATGCATCCACGTCACCCATATCATGCGTTGTAAGAATTACTGTCGTATTTTTCTTCCTGTTCAGTTCGAGAATCATTTCTCGGATTTTACTTCTCATTGCTACATCAAGGCCGATTGTTGGCTCATCTAAAAATACAACCTTTGGATTGTGTAAAAACGCTGCAAGAATATCGCTTAGTGTTCTTTGTCCCAAGGACATCTGACGCACAGGCTTATGTAGCAAAGATTCAAGATCCACCATGCTACCATACAACTCGAGCATATCGTTGTAATCTTTATCACTAATCTGGTAAATATCCTTTAAAAGTTTGAAAGATTCAACAAGTGGTAATGCCCACCAGAGCTGAGACCTCTGTCCAAATACAACTCCAATTTCCTTGCTGTTCTTTGTCCTCTCCTTATACGGTACGCGATTATTTATAATTAATTCTCCGCTACTTGGTTCAAGGACGCCTGTCATCATTTTAATTGTAGTAGACTTTCCTGCACCATTTGGTCCTAGAAATCCGACAATTTCGCCTCGCATAACATCAAGATTTATGTTGTCTACTGCACGTACAATTTTGTAGTCACGTGAAAACAAATCTTTAAGGCTACCTTTAAGTCCCTCATGTCTGTTCAACACCTTAAATTCCTTTGTTACGTCTTTAAGTTCAATTATTTTTTCCATATATATTTCTCCTGCTTGAACAATATAATTCTATCGTGGTATAATCACAATATAACAGTTATGAATATAAAAAAAGGTATTATAGCATGTATTTTTATAACAATATTTCAAAAAGTGTTATTTTGTTATAATACTATTGTTATATTACAGGACCCGTTATTTTGTTATAAAAGGTGGTATATTGTTATGATAGAGGCAAATGTAGGCTTAATTGCCCAGAGAGAAGATGGCTCAGAAAAAGTCAATTATCAGAATGATGATTTTCCATCATATTTACATGTTGGTTATGTATTTCCAGGTGCTACATGGATTAATAAACCACATTTTCATGAGGATTTAGAATTCATCACAATTACCAAAGGCAAGACAGGCTATAATGTCAATGGCGAAAAAATATATCTAGAAGCTGGTGACACTCTTATGGTGAATACAAACCAGGTTCATTATAACTTCACTACCCAGCAAGAGAACTGCTCATATTACATTGGAATTTTGCATCCTTCCCTTTTGTGCTCAAGCTATTACATACAAACACATTTTGTAGAGCCTGTTACGCATAATCCTAATCTTCCTTACGTATTAATAAGACATAATGATCCTTTTGCAAATAAGATTTACGAAGATATGGAGGATCTGATGGATGCAATCGATTCAGAGATAAGTATTACTATTTGTTTTCTTCATTTATTTAAGCATCTTTTTTCCTGGTGCCGTGGCCGTGGTGTACTTAATCAAAAAGCTCAGGTATCTACCACAGACACAAGCTTTAAAAGCATGCTTAAGTTTATCCACACTCATTTTGCCGAGCCTATCTCACTTGCTGATATCGCGAAAGAAGGCGGTGTAAGCAAAACACACTGCAACACATTGTTCAAACAATATACAGGCAACACGCCTATGGATAATCTTAATCGTTACCGTGTCGAAAGAGTTGCTTATTATGTTTCAAACACCAATCTCTCTATGAGTGACATTGCTGAGAAAACTGGTTTCAGTGGTGCAAGCTATATGACAGAGACATTCAAAAAATATTACGGTGT
>JAZQOC010000050.1:0-3532 GCA_045627645.1 Lachnospiraceae bacterium | reverse complement strand
ATCTTCTGACAAACTGCTAATTTTTATGGTATCTGTATCCCCTGTTAACCGATTATGGATAATCGTAGGACACATTGTTCGTGCATGTACTTGATCACTCATCAACTACATACTCTTATAAACTAATTTTAATACTCACGTTGCTTCCACGCAACATAATTCTTACTTTATTATAATCTTGCCCTGGAGGTTACTTACTGCCTCCTGTTTCTTCTCATGAGTACATTCTGCATAGATATCCATGGTTGTCTTGATATCAGCATGCCCCATGATGTCCTGAATCACCTTCAGATTTGATTCATTCTCACAGAGTCTTGTACAAAACGTATGTCTTAAGTTATGAGCAGAAAAAGAAGGTAATAAAATAGGATCTCTCTTCTCCTTCTTTGCCGCTGCTTTCTCTAATCGATTGTACTTATTAGTGCATCTGTGAATTGCATCATTTACTGATCCAGGTCTGTAAAGCTTCCCCTGAGCAGTCGAAAAAATAAAGCCTGAATAACCGTCAATCTCTTCCTCACAGAAACCAATGCACTGCTGAATCTGGTACTCCATGATAAATGCGTCAAAGACTTCATCAACCATAGGAATCGTTCTTTTACCTGCTTCAGTCTTCGGTGTCTGAATATGACTTACAATCTTCATATCATAATCCGGATCCGGTCTCTCAACAAAGTTGTGATTGACGCTGATGTAACGCTCCTTGAAGTTTACATCTTCCCACCTAAGGCCAAGGCACTCTCCTATACGCATTCCAGTACCCAACAGCACTGTAATAACAGGCACCCAGCCTGTAGCTTCTGAATCGCTCTCAATGAAATTCATAAAAGCTTTCTGCTGTGGAATCGTAAGTGCATGTCTCTTTGGCTTGGTCCAGATCTTGCTCTTCTTTATCTCACCCATCACTCCATCAGAAGGATTAATTCTGATAAGTTCTTCTCTTACAGCTAACTGCAGAGATGGATGAATAACCGTATGAACATTTTCTACAGACGCCGGCTTTAGTCCTTCATCTACAATCAGTGAATGATAAAACTTCTTAACATCAGTGTACTTGATATTTACAAGTCTGTTCTTGCCAAAGGAGTCTCTCACCAGATGATTATAAGTGTAAATATATCCAGCCTTTGTTGTATTCTTCAAATCATATTTCTGACTGATATACCTGTCAAACATATCATTCAAAGTCAGTCTGCTTGCAGCAAGTGGATCCAAACCATCAAGTCGGTTCTTTGCTATTTCTTTTTCTTTTGCTCTTAACTCTACCAGAGATGGTGCATAGACACTATGACGATCTCCTCTCTTATCTGTATAAGAATAGGAGTATCTTCCATCTGCTCTCTGGCACTCGCCGGTACGAAGCGCATACCCACGAGAATCTTTTCTTGATTTTCCTGCCATTTCGTTTACCTCACTTTTTCAGTGAGGAACAGCTCAGGCTTTTTGTTCTTCTTCGGCCTTCTTCATAAGTTCAAAGGCCTTTAACAAAACTTGCGATTTTGTTAGATGATACTTCTTGGCATAAAGCTCAATCTGATCAAACTCATCGTCTGTAACCCTGAATGTAATTTTCTTGATTCGCGGTTCATCAACCGGTGGTCTGCCATGTCCAGCCATTCTCTGCCTCCTCGTAACTATCTACTGTAAGTATATCAAATGTCTTACATTTAATCAAGACACAAATGAAGAATTTAAAGCCTAAAGCCCATGTTCCTCAACGTACTAAATATCCTCTTCACACATCTCCAAATACTCGTTAAATATTTTGGTATTAACAAGTACTATTCCCTTAACCTTTCTGGTGGCATGTGCTTCCTTGGCTGCTTTCATAAATGAATTTCTTCCCATAGAATAAAGAATTTCACCTTCATCGTATCTGACATACAGCTTCTGTCCTAAAGCTGTTAATAATCTTAAATCCTCTTCGTTCAGTCTAACTCTTGATCTTGCCATTGTTACTTCCTCCTATAATCCCATCTGATATGCTAAATTGTGTTTTACTTTCGCTAATTTCTGAACCATCGAATGATAAAGAATTCCTTCGTCATCCGCTATCTCTTCAAGCTCCTTGTCAGATTCCAGATAAACCATAAAGAGCTTCTTATCTTTCTTCTGAAGAGCTTTAATATTTTTTGTAAATTCCTCGTAATCATCTCTCATGACCTTGAGCGTTAATACTTCCAATGTATGTGTTTCATCATCATCTGTTCCAACGATAAGTCCTGCAGGTATCTTTCCTGACTTAATGGCCTCATCAAGTTCACAGTCGCTAATAACCTCATTCTCTACCGGACTTGCAACTGATCTGCTGGTCTGAACCTTAACCCCAAGATCTCCTCGTTCCTCTGCTCTATTAAAAAGTTTTTCTTCAATTATTTCCCTCTTGATTCTTTTCTCATGAACATCAACCAGACAAAGGAAGTTGGAATAGTTTCTACAGATGATATTGACCTTGCCATATCCATCTGACTGTGCGTATTTAACAATAATATTTGCTTTAGTTGGCATCTTATCCTCCTCGCGAATTTGATGTTTACCAAAGCTCACCGGTTTGCTTTCGTAACTCTTGATTACAGATAAAATTATATAAACTGATATAAACTAATTCCTTCCCCAAGTAGGAAAGAAATGCTCTATACTTTCCTGAGAGGAAGATTCTTAAAAAAGAAAAAGGCTGCCAGAGGCAACCCAGTTTCTTCATTATAATAAGCGTCCACACATAGGACAGTATTTTATCGGTAACTCCCAATCCTTATTTCTGCTAGCGGGATCAAATCCCATATTATAAAACAGCGTTTTATTCCTTGGCATTATTGCAGCCATCATACTAATGTCACCAAATATGCCTGCATCGACCGATTCTTCCAAGAGAAACTCCCCCCAGGTATCAAACTCATCCTTTAATGTGCAAAATCTGCATCCTTCTTCTTTCTTGTTCATTGTTCATCCTCGTCTTTCTTCTATATTAATGTCAAAGCTTTAAGCTGGCCCAGTGCCACCTTTTTAAGCTGATCATTTTTCAAACTGTTAAATAAACCCAGCAGCTCCTTCTCGTCTTCTGAAAGAGTGCATTCAATTCCATCCATGATATATGAGGCCGTGGTATCAAGAGCTTTCACAAGTGCCTGTAAAGTATCATTAGGAATATTCACAAGATTATTCTCATACTTACTGATAACCGGAGCTTTTACACAAAGCATTTCCGCCAGTTCTTCCTGTGTAATATGTGCGGCAATTCTCTTTGCTTTAATCCTTCCACCTACTGTTGTTAAATCAATATTCTTTGTCATATTTCCTTTTCTCCATTTCTGGAGCCTGAAACGGAAATACAACCGAGTCCAAAAGCAATCAAAAAGAGCCTGCAAAACGTATTAGAATAAAACCTTTTTATTATAGGAAGAAACACCTTCCTATCAAGGTCATATTTCCGTTTTGCAGACTCCCATGATCAAGAGGTTTGCGTTCACAGTCCAGCTGTTAGATTTCTCTCGCTTGCCTCGCCAATTCGTTCTTAGCATAACTTTTGGTAATC
>JAZQOC010000049.1:0-70315 GCA_045627645.1 Lachnospiraceae bacterium | reverse complement strand
CAGATTTCCTTGCAAGCAATCTTCCTTATGGTAAGCAGCGTAAGCTTGAAATTGCCAGAGCACTTGCTACAAATCCAAAGCTGCTTCTTCTTGACGAGCCAGCTGCTGGTATGAATCCAAATGAAACAAAGGAACTGATGGATACAATTCAGTTAATCAGAGATAAGTTTGACATGACAATTCTTCTTATTGAGCATGATATGAAGCTTGTATCAGGTATCTGTGAGAAGTTAACAGTACTTAACTTTGGTCAGGTTCTTGCTCAGGGTGAAACAAGTGATGTCCTCAATAATCCAGAAGTTATTAAGGCATATCTTGGTGAGTAAAGGAGAGGTACTATTATGGCAATGTTAGAAGTAAAAGACCTTGAAGTTAATTACGGCGTTATAAAAGCTATTAAAGGCATAAGCTTTGAGGTAAATGAAGGCGAAGTAATCTCCCTTATCGGAGCAAATGGCGCAGGTAAAACAACAATCCTTCATGCAGTTAGTGGTCTTCTTAATAAGGCTGCTGGAACTGTTACATTTGAAGGAGTAGATATAACAAAGGTTCCAGCTCATAAGATTGTATCAATGGGTATGGCACATGTTCCTGAAGGACGAAGAGTATTTGCACAGCTTACTGTTTATGAAAATCTTAAGCTTGGAGCATATACAAGAAAGGACAAGAAGGAACTTGAGGATACTCTTGCTATGGTTTACAAGAGATTCCCAAGACTGGAAGAGAGAAAGAATCAGCTTGCTGGTACTCTTTCCGGTGGTGAGCAGCAGATGCTTGCTATGGGTAGAGCATTGATGTCTCATCCAAGGATTATTCTTATGGATGAGCCTAGTATGGGCCTTTCACCAATTTTTGTAGAAGAGATATTTAATATTATCAGAGATATATCTGCAGAAGGCGTAACAGTTCTTCTGGTAGAGCAGAATGCTAAGAAAGCACTTTCTATTGCAGACAGAGCTTATGTTCTTGAAACAGGAAATGTTACTCTTACTGGTGATGCTAAGGATCTTATGAATGATGAGTCTGTTAAGAAGGCTTATCTTGGGGAATAACAGTATCAAAACAAGTTTTCATTTTTGAATAATGCGTTTGGGCAAGTAAGTATATTGAGGGTATTAATATGGTTATTACAATTTCACGTACATATGGAAGCGGCGGAAGAGTTATGGGAGAAAAACTTGCGAAGCTGCTTGGAATAAAATTCTACGACAGAGAACTTATCAGAATGCTTTCTGATGAAACAGGAATAAATGAAGCACTGTTTGGCGAATCGGATGAAAGACTTAAGGAGAGTTATTTCGGAACAGATACTGACTGGAAGAACTATCCACAGCCACTTCGCCCATCAGACAAGAAATACTCATCTGAAAGTAATCTTTTTAAACTTCAGGCAGAAATGATAAAGAAGGTTGCAGACAGTGAAGACTGTATCATTATGGGCAGATGTGCAGATACTATTCTTGAAGGCAGAGATGATGTGGTAAGAATCTTCTGTTATGCTTCACATGAAAACTGTGTCGAAAGAGCCATGGAAGTGTGTGGACTTGGAGAAAAGGAAATAGAGAAGCGAATCGCTGAAATAGATAAGTATCGTGAGAATTATTACAGACATTTTACAGGAAAGAATCTTCATGATTCCAACAATTATGACCTGTGCCTTAATACAGGAAGCATGACCGTAGAAGAACTTGCAGATTTTGTATGTGTATATGTTCATGCAAGAAAAGATAAGAACTATATAAAGAATTTAAATGTAGATAATTTTAATTTATAAGTTGGAGGGGCGTTATGTTAGTTCAGACATATGTTGATATGTTATCAAAGAAATCTGTAATCAGAAATCTGTCAGAGTATGCTGTGGCAAGGGGAAAGGAAATCGGATACGAAAATGTATTTGATTATACACTTGGTAATCCTTCAGTTCCTGTTCCAGAGCAGGTTACAAAGACAATGATTGATTTGCTTTCTACAAAAAGTTCAATGGAACTTCACGGATATAGCCAGAGCCTTGGTATTCCAGAGGTTAGAGCAAAGGTTGCAGCTTCTCTTAATAAGAGATTTGATATGGATTACACAGCTGATCATATCTTTATGACCAGTGGTGCAGCAGGTGCTCTTGCACACGCATTCAGACTTGTAACTGAGCCGGGAGATGAGATTCTTACATTCGCTCCATTCTTCCCAGAGTACAATCCATACGTTAATCTTACAGGTGCTGTGCTTAAGATTGTTCCAGCTGATATCACAAGCTTCCAGATTAATTTCGAGGCTTTTGAGTCTATGATAAATGAGAAAACAATGGCTGTTATGGTTAATACACCAAACAATCCATCTGGTGTCTGCTATTCAACAGAAACAGTTAAGGAACTTGCTCGTATACTTACAGAAAAGTCAAATGAGTACGGCCATGTAATTTATCTTATTTCGGATGAACCATATAGAGAAATAATCTTTGCAGGAGCAGATTCTCCATATGTATCAAAATTCTATGATCACACAATTTCATGTTACTCATTTTCAAAGTCACTTTCACTTCCTGGTGAGCGTATTGGTTATGTGGCTATTAATCCAAGATGTGAAGGCGCTGACAAGATGGCTGTAATGTGTGGACAGATTTCACGTGGTATAGGTCATAATTGCCCAGCTTCTCTTATTCAGTTAGCGGTTGCAGAAAATCTTGATCTTACAGCAGATATGTCAATATATGAGAAGAACATGAATCTTCTTTATAATGAACTAATTGACCTTGGATTTGAGTGCGTTAAGCCAGGTGGAACATTCTACATCTTCCCTAAGGCGCTTGAAGAGGATGCTTTGACATTCTGTGAGAAGGCTATGAAGTATGACTTTATTGGTGTTCCTTCAGACAGCTTTGGATGTCCTGGACATTTCAGACTTGCATACTGCATCGAGACAGAAAAAGTAGAGAGATCACTCGAAGCACTTAGAAAATTTGTAAGAGAGATGTATTAATTGTTGAATATGTATAAAAACCTTATTTGATTATTGTCTGTTTTGTGTAGTGTTTAGTTGACATAGTATTTTGAATTAGTTTAAACTCAAACGGTAAGATGTAATATAGACATAGTAAGGCACATTGCTTTACGGGATTTGATAGACATTTGTTTATTGAAGGGAGAATAAGGAAATGGCAGTTAAGAAGGTAGCAGCATCGCTTGATGCACCAAAGAAGGTTGAAGAAGTTAAGGCTGAAGCTCAAAAGGCAGAAGTTAAGAAGGCAGTAGCTAAGGTAGCTGAAGAAGTTAAGAAGACAGAGCCAGCTAAGAAGGTAGCAAAGGTTGCAGCAGAAGTTAAGAAGTCAGAGCCAGCTAAGAAGGTGGCAAAGGTTGCAGCTGAGGTTAAGAAGTCAGAGCCAGCTAAGAAGGTAGCAAAGGTTGCAACAGAAGTTAAGAAGGCTGAACCAGCTAAGAAGGCAGTAGCTAAGGTAACTGAAGAAGTTAAGAAGGCTGCTCCAGCTAAGAAGGCTCCAGCAAAGAAAGCACCAGCTAAGGCTTCAAAGGCAGTTGCAGAAGTTAAGATTCAGGTTGAAGACAGAGAATATACACAGGAAGATCTTGTAAAGATCGCAAACGATGTTTGGGTATATGATTATGACAAGAAGGCTTCAGATCTTAAGAAGATTCAGCTTTATGTAAAAGAAAACGTTGTTTACTATGTATTCAATGATGATGTTACAGGTAGCTTTGGTATCTAATTAAAGTAAGCTAGGCCCGGAAGGAAACTTCCGGGCTTTTCTGTTGCCTTAAATATGCCGATTGCGGCGCATTTTATATTTATTTAATAATTGTAATGTTGACATTATTTTTTAGGGGTGGTATCTTAACTATGCAAGGTGTTAGCACTCGAGCGGGTTGAGTGCTAACAAACCTAAAAGAGTGACAGACATGGAATTAACAGATAGAAAGAAAAAGATTCTTCAGGCTATCATCAGAAACTATCTTGAAACTGGAGAACCTGTTGGAAGTAGAACAATTTCAAAGTACACAGATTTGAATCTCAGTTCAGCCACTATCAGAAATGAGATGTCTGATCTTGAGGAGATGGGTTACATATTACAGCCTCACACCTCGGCGGGAAGAATTCCTTCAGACGCTGGTTACAGACTTTATGTTGATGCGTTGATGGAGGAAAAACAAAAAGAAGTTGAAGACCTTAAGGGCGAGCTTCTTGAGAAGGAAGAGAAGTTAGACAATCTTCTTAAACAAACAGCCAAGCTTCTCGCAACCAATACCAATTATGCAACGATGATATCTGCTCCAACGATACATCGTAATAAACTCAAATTTATCCAGCTTTCAAAGGTGGGAGTAAATCAGCTTTTAGCTGTAATAGTCATTGAAGGCAATGTGATAAAGAACACAATTCTTGATGTAAGAGAAACAGTAGATGATGAGACAATATTAAAGCTTAACATTTTACTGAATACACATCTTAACGGATTGTCTATAGAAGAGATAAATCTTGGTCTTATAACAGCTATGAAACAGCAGGCAGGAATACACAGTGACATTATCAGCGAAGTAATCGATGCTGTGGCCGGTGCTATTCACGACGAAGAAGATCTTGAGATATATACAAGCGGTACAAACAACATTTTCAAATATCCGGAATTATCTGATAACCAGAGAGCCAGTGAACTGATAAATACTTTTGAAGAAAAACAGGTGCTTGGAAAACTCGTTCAGGATACATTGGCAGATGAGAATAACACAGGAATTCAGGTATATATAGGAAATGAGTCCGAGATAACATCTATGAAGGACTGCAGTATTGTAACTGCTACATATGATTTGGGCGATGGAATGAGAGGAACAATTGGAATCGTTGGTCCAAAGAGAATGGATTACGATAAGGTTGTGGACAATCTGAAGTCAGTAATGAAACAGCTCGATTCAATGTATAAAAAATAGAAGGAAGGTTTTTAGAATGTCCGATAAGGAAAAAGAAATATTAGAGGAAACTGCTGAAACGGTCGAAGGGACTGAAGAGGTAGAAAATACATCGGAAGCATGCTCTGAAGATGTTAAAGATGCAGAGAGCACAGGGGATGCTGAGGAGCAGGAGGCAACTGATGAAGAAGCAGAAGCTGCTGAAAGCGAAGACGGCGAAATCTTAAAGAACTTCAAAAAGAAGGATAAGAAATTAGAAGCGCTTGAAACTCAGAAGAAAGAACTTGAAGACAGAGTAATGCGTCAGATGGCTGAGTTTGAGAATTATCGCAAGCGTACAGAAAAAGAAAAAGCTCAGATGTTTGAGATGGGAGCAAAGAGTGTTATAGAGAAGATGCTTCCAGTTGTAGATAACTTTGAGAGAGGACTTGCTTCCATAGCAGAGGATCAGAGAGGTCCTGTATATGATGGCATGAACATGATATATAAGCAGCTTATGGATGAGATGGATAAGCTTGGTGTTAAACCAATCGAAGCGCTTGGACAGGAATTCAATCCTGATCTTCACAATGCAGTAATGCAGGTGGAAAGTGAAGAATTCGAAGAAGGTATAGTGGCACAGGAGTTACAGAAGGGCTATACATACCGAGATACAGTGGTAAGACACAGCATGGTTGCTGTTGCGCAATAAAGTATATAAGAAGTGAGAACTTTAGGAGGAAAATAAAATGGCAAAGATTATTGGTATCGACTTAGGAACAACTAACAGCTGTGTAGCTGTTATGGAAGGTGGAAAGCCAACTGTTATCGCAAATACAGAAGGCGCACGTACAACACCATCTGTTGTAGCATTTACAAAGAATGGTGAAAGATTAGTTGGTGAGCCAGCTAAGCGTCAGGCAGTTACAAATGCTGACAAGACAATCGCATCAATCAAGAGAGATATGGGTACAGACAGAGGTCGAACAATCGACGATAAGAAGTACTCACCACAGCAGATCTCAGCTATGATTTTTCAGAAGCTTAAGGCAGACGCAGAGAGCTACCTTGGTGAGAAGGTTTCAGAAGCTGTTATTACAGTTCCTGCTTACTTCAATGATGCACAGAGACAGGCTACAAAGGATGCAGGTAAGATTGCTGGTCTTGATGTAAAACGTATCATCAATGAGCCAACAGCAGCAGCTCTTGCATATGGTCTTGATAATGAGAAAGAACAGAAGATTATGGTATATGACCTTGGTGGTGGTACATTCGATGTATCTATCATTGAGATCGGTGATGGCGTTATCGAAGTATTATCTACAAATGGTGATACACACCTTGGTGGTGATGATTTCGACCAGAAGATTATTGACTGGATGTTAGCAGAGTTTAAGGCAGCTGAAGGCGTAGATCTTTCAAATGATAAGATGGCTCTTCAGAGACTTAAGGAAGCAGCAGAGAAGGCTAAGAAAGAACTTTCAAGTGCTACAACAACAAACATCAATCTTCCATTCATCACAGCAACAGCTGAAGGTCCAAAGCATTTTGATATGAACCTTACAAGAGCTAAGTTTGATGAATTAACAAATGACCTCGTAGAGAGAACAGCAATTTCAGTTCAGAATGCTATGAAGGACGCAGGCCTTACAAATGCAGATCTTGGACAGGTACTTTTAGTTGGAGGTTCTCCAAGAATTCCAGCTGTACAGGAAAAGGTTAAGATGCTCACAGGTAAAGAGCCATCTAAGTCACTTAACCCAGATGAATGTGTTGCTATCGGTGCATCTATCCAGGGTGGTAAGCTTGCTGGAGATGCTGGTGCAGGTGAAATCCTTCTTCTTGATGTAACTCCACTTTCTCTTTCAATCGAAACTATGGGTGGTATTGCAACAAGACTTATTGAAAGAAATACAACTATTCCTACAAAGAAGAGCCAGATCTTCTCAACAGCTGCAGATAACCAGACAGCCGTTGATATCAATGTAGTACAGGGTGAAAGACAGTTCGCTAAGGACAACAAGTCCCTTGGACAGTTCAGACTTGATGGTATCCCACCAGCAATGAGAGGTGTACCACAGATCGAAGTAACATTTGATATCGATGCTAATGGTATTGTAAATGTTTCAGCTAAGGATCTTGGAACAGGTAAGGAACAGCACATCACAATTACAGCAGGTTCATCTATGTCAGATGATGAAATCGACAAGGCCGTAAAGGAAGCTGCTGAATACGAAGCTCAGGATAAGGCGCGTAAGGAAGCAATTGATGCCAGAAACGAAGCAGACAGTTTTGTATTCCAGACAGAGAAGGCACTTAAGGAAGTTGGCGATAAGGTAGATGCTTCAGAGAAAGCTACTGTAGAAGCTGATCTTCAGGCACTTAAGGATATCCTTGAGAAGACAAAAGATACAGAAATCAGCTCTGATCAGGTAGCTGAAATTAAGGCAGCTCAGGAGAAATTAATGACAGGTGCTCAGTCACTTTTCGCAAAGATGTATGAGCAGGCTCAGGGTGCAGCAGGTGCAGGCCCTGACATGAGCGGTTTTGCAGGTGATGCAGGACAGGCAGCAGGCGCAGCTCCAGATGATGATATTATTGATGGAGATTTCCGCGAAGTATAATTAGCATATATGTGCTGAAAATAAAATTAATATATAGACAAAAGGGGGACATACTGTCCCCTTAGTCTGTGTAAATGATAGAAACGAGGAAACTATGGCAGAACAGAAGAGAGATTACTACGAAGTTCTCGGTGTAGAAAAATCAGCAGATGATGCTGCTCTTAAAAAAGCATACAGAGCTCTTGCTAAAAAATATCATCCAGATATGAATCCTGGAGATGAAGAAGCAGAGAAAAAATTCAAGGAAGCATCAGAAGCTTACGCAATATTATCAGATCCTGAAAAGAGAAGACAGTACGATCAGTTTGGTCATGCAGCCTTTGAACAGGGCGGCGGTGGCGGTGGCTACGGCTTTGATTTTAATGGTGCAGATTTCGGAGATATATTTGGCGATTTATTTGGTGATTTATTCGGAGGAAGAAGCCGCTCGGCAGGCCGTGCAAGCAATGGCCCAATGAAGGGTGCCAATATTCGTACAAGTGTAAGAATCACATTTGAAGAAGCTATATTCGGATGCGAAAAAGAGATAGAACTCAATACCAAGGATGAGTGTAAGACTTGTAAGGGAAGTGGTGCAAAACCTGGCACATCCCCTGTTACATGTACTAAGTGTAATGGTAAGGGACAGGTTGTATTTACTCAGCAGTCTTTCTTTGGAATGGTAAGAAATGTGCAGAACTGTCCTGACTGTAATGGATCAGGAAAGATTATCAAAGATAAGTGTTCTGACTGTAAGGGAACAGGCTATATCCCTATGAAGAAGAGATTTGCTGTTGATATTCCTGCAGGTATTGACAATGGCCAGTGCAAGAGACTTGCTGGGCAGGGTGAGCCAGGTATCAATGGAGGACAGAGAGGAGATGTCCTTGTTGAGGTTATAGTTGGAAGACATCCTATTTTCCAGAGACAGGACAATAACATTTTCTCAACAGTTCCAGTTTCATTTGCAGTAGCAGCTTTGGGAGGAGAAATCGTAATAGATACCGTTGACGGAAAGGTTGTATACGAAGTTAAGGCTGGAACACAGACAGATACACGAATTCGACTTAAGGGTAAGGGTGTTCCATATCTCAGAGATAAGAATACACGTGGTGACCATTATGTTACACTTGTGGTACAGGTTCCAGACAAGTTATCTCATGAAGCAAAGGAACTTCTTAGAAAGTTCGATGAGGCCAATGATGACTCATTGAATGCAGCAAAGAAGTACATCGCGTCAAAGGAAGGAAAAGATTCCAAAGATGGCGATGAGAAGAAAAAGAAAAAGAAATTATTTTAACGAGAAGCTGACGTAGAAATGCGTCAGCTTTTGCTTTGTGAAAGGCCATTTTAATTAAATCTTAATGTGAATTGGATTAAAATATGTTATTATTAAGAAAGGTATGGACACAATTATTGTTAAAGTAGATGAATTGAATACAGCAACTGGTTGCTGCGGACATAGTCACGGAAGTGTTGAGTTTCCAGAGCCAATTATGCAGGCTGGTGACATCATCAAAAAAGGTGGTCTTGTTGCATTTCCTACAGAGACGGTTTATGGACTTGGAGGCGATGCACTTAATCCTGATTCCAGCAGGAAAATATATGCTGCCAAGGGAAGACCTAGTGATAATCCATTGATTGTGCATATCGCAAATTTTGAAGCATTAGATAAGATTGTAGAAGAGGTAAATGAGAATGCGCGAAGACTTGCTGAAGCCTTTTGGCCAGGACCTCTCACTATGATTTTAAAGAAGTCATCTATTGTTCCCCACGAAACAACAGGTGGACTTGATACTGTAGCTATACGAATGCCACTTCATAAAATCGCAAGAGATTTTATTGAAGCGTCCGGCGGATATGTGGCTGCACCAAGTGCAAATCTGTCAGGTAAGCCAAGTCCGACTTGTGCAAAATATGTTATACAGGATATGGATGGCAGAATTGACATGATTCTTGATGGGGGAGATGCAGGTATTGGTTTGGAGTCAACAATAGTTGATGTATCGAGTGATGTACCGATGCTTTTAAGACCGGGATTCATAACCATTGAACATCTGAGAGATGTGCTCGGAGAGGTTGACGTTGATAAGACCATTATGGATGGCAACTGCACGGACAGACCAAAGGCACCGGGTATGCGTTACAGACATTACGCGCCAAAGGGAAGTATTACCATTATTCAGGGAGATTCTACTAAGGTAGTTGATTATATAAATGAACAGGCTCTGAAAGCTAATGCTGAGGGAAAGAAAGTCGGAATCATAGCAACAGATGAAAATCTGGAGAGTTATGACAAGAGCAGTGCCAGCAGCATCAAGAGTATAGGTAGTAGAAGCGATGAATCCACAATAGCACACAGGCTCTATACGATACTCAGGGAGTTTGATGATGAAGATATAGAGGTGATTTATTCAGAGAGCTTTGATGCAGATGGAATAGGTCATGCGATTATGAATCGTCTGTTAAAGGCGGCTGGACATCAGGTTATTGAAGTGTAAATATGTGATAACCAGATATTTGTTTTATATGACCGATTAATAATATTTAGAAAATAAATAATACATGGAGGAATAAAAATGATAGCAATTGGTAGTGATCATGGCGGATATGATCTTAAGGTATCTGTAATTAAACACCTTGAAGAAAGAGGTTTTGAGGTTAAGGATGTAGGTTGTTATGATAAGAGTTCCTGTGATTATCCAGTATTTGGACATGCAGTTGCAAATGCTGTTGAGGCAGGCGAGTGTGAAAAGGGAATTGTAATTTGTACAACAGGTATTGGTATTTCAATTTCAGCAAACAAGCACGCGGGAATTAGATGCGCTCTTTGTTCAGAGCCACTTTCAGCTAAGATGACAAGACTTCATAATAATGCAAACGTTCTTGCTATGGGGGCAGCTCTTATCGGTCCTATGATGGCTAATGAGATAGTTGATACTTTCCTTGATACAGAGTTTTCAGGAGAAGAAAGACATCAGAGAAGAATTGATCTCATTGAAAAGTAATTTTTAAACACAGATTGATTCAAAAAGATCTAGATATTTTAGTGAACAATAAATTTGAATAAAAGAAATGGGGAAAAAGAAATGGCAAAAGTAGTAATAATGGATCATCCATTAATTCAGCACAAAATCGGTTACATCAGAAGAGAAGACACAGGTACAAAGGATTTCAGACAGACAGTATCGGAAATAGCTATGCTTATCTGTTATGAAGCAACACGCAATCTTGAACTTTCAGATGTAACAATTAATACACCTATTTGTGAGACAACAGTTAAGGAATTAAAGGGTAGAAAGATGGCAATTATTCCAATCCTTAGAGCAGGACTTGGAATGGTAGATGGTGTGCTTACTCTTATTCCAGCAGCCAAGGTTGGACACATTGGTTTATACAGAGACCCAGAGACACATTTACCAGTAGAGTATTACTGCAAGCTTCCAGAGCATTGTGGCGAAAGAGAAGTATTCGTTGTAGATCCTATGCTTGCAACAGGTGGTTCTGCGGCAGCTGCTATCACAATGCTTAAGGACAAGGGCTGCAAGAAGATTCACTTTATGTGTATCATTGCTGCACCAGAAGGTCTTGAGGCACTTAAGGCAGCTCATCCAGATGTTGATATTTATGTTGGAGCACTTGATGAGAAACTCAATGATCATGCATATATTGTTCCAGGACTTGGAGATGCAGGAGACAGAATATTCGGAACAAAATAATGTCATTTGAGACCGTTTCGGATTTCATGAGTGAAATGGAGAAATATGAAGATAATGGGACTAGACCTGGGTACAAAAACAGTAGGGGTGGCAATAAGCGACTCCTTACTGGTTACAGCCCAGCCTGTTGAAACTATAACCAGAAAAGAAGAGAATAAACTGCGTCAGACTCTCGCAAGAATCGAGGAATTAATAGAAGCTAACGAGGTTGAGAAAATTGTTCTTGGTTACCCTAAGAACATGAATGATACCATTGGACCAAGAGCTTTGTTTAGTGAAGAATTCAAGGAGAAGTTGGAGCGAAGAACAGGTCTTGAAGTAATTCTTTGGGATGAGAGACTGACAACAGTTGCTGCAGATGAAGTGCTGATTAAATCTGGGGTAAGACGCGAGAATAGAAAGAAGTATGTGGACCAGATTGCTGCAGTATTTATACTTCAGGAATATTTGGATTTCATTGCAAATAATAAGGAAGATTAGGTATATATATGAAACTGGAAAAGATTACATTTTGTCCTGATGGGGATGAACCAGTAGAATTCTTTGTCCTTGAACAAACAAGAATTTCTGGAGTTAATTATATTTTAGTAACAGATTTTGAAGATGGAGATGGTGAAGCACTTATCCTTAAGGACTTATCAAAGGATGAGGAAAAGGAAAGTGTATATGCTATCGTTGATGATGATACAGAACTCAATGCAGTTGCAAAGGTATTTGAAGGACTGCTTGATGATGTTGAACTGATTCAGGAATAGTAACTGGCAGAGTATATCTGCGTACTATGTCTGAAACGTCATGGAGGTTAATTTGAAAAACGAAAAACTTAAGATAATACCTCTTGGTGGACTTGAGCAGATAGGGCTTAATATAACAGCTTTTGAATATGATGACACTATCGTTGTGGTGGATTGTGGACTTAGTTTCCCATCAGACGATATGCTTGGAATAGATTTGGTAATACCAGATGTAACATACCTTAAGAATAACATTGATAAGGTAAAAGGCTTTGTAATTACCCATGGTCACGAAGATCATATAGGTGCATTACCTTATATTCTTAAGGAGATGAATATCCCTATTTATGCTACAAAGCTTACTATTGGGCTTATCGAACATAAACTTGAAGAACATGATTTAAAAAATCAGATAAAAAGAAAAGTAGTTAAGTTTGGTCAGAACATTAATCTGGGCCAACTTAGAATAGAATTTATAAAGACAAATCACAGTATTGTTGATGCAGCTGCATTGGCAATATATTCTCCTGCGGGAATTGTGGTTCACACAGGAGATTTCAAGGTGGATTATACACCTGTATATGGTGATGCTATTGATTTGCAAAGATTCGCAGAGATTGGCCACAAGGGTGTGCTGGCACTTATGTGTGACAGT
Source organism: Lachnospiraceae bacterium (assembly GCA_045627645.1). Classification (GTDB taxonomy): domain Bacteria; phylum Bacillota; class Clostridia; order Lachnospirales; family Lachnospiraceae; genus Colinaster. The sequence goes on along the minus strand of JAZQOC010000049.1, from coordinate 57,715 downwards.
ACCAATGCGGAAAGACCGGGATTTACTCCTTCTGAGCGTACCCTTGGTAAGACCTTTGATACACTTTTTGCAGAGCATCGTTCTACAAGAATTATAATCGCTACATTTGCATCCAATGTCGATCGTGTACAGCAGATTATTAATTCAGCCTACAGATATGAGCGAAAGGTTGTGCTTGAAGGTCGAAGCATGATTAATGTAATTGAGACAGCGCAGGCTCTTGGATATGTTAACATTCCACCAAATACGCTTATACCTATTGAACAGCTTAAGAATTATCCTGAGGAGAAGACCTGTATTATTACTACTGGCTCTCAGGGTGAGAGTATGGCGGCACTTAGCCGTATGGCTACAGATATACATAAGAAAATATCTATTGGATCAAGAGATACTATTATATTCTCTTCAAGTCCGATTCCGGGCAATGAGAAAGCAGTTACCAAGGTGATAAATGAGCTTTCTATCAAAGGCGCAGAGGTAATATTCCAGGATGCACACGTATCAGGGCATGCGTGCCAGGAGGAAATAAAGCTTATCTACTCACTGGTTAAGCCTAAGTATGCAATTCCTGTTCACGGTGAATATAAACATCTAAAGGCTCAGGCTAAGCTTGCTATGGATCTTGGTATGGAGAAGGATAATGTATTTATTCTTTCTACAGGTGATGTTCTTGCTTTGGATAATGAGAGCGCCAAGGTCACAGGAAAGGTTCCGACAGGGGCAATTTTTGTAGATGGTATTGGTGTAGGTGATGTAGGAACAATAGTTCTTCGTGACAGACAGCAGTTGTCCGAGCATGGAATAATGATAGTTGTTCTGGCGCTTGATCAGGCAACAGGAGAACTCATGGCAGGTCCTGACATTGTATCAAGAGGATTTGTATATGTGAGAGAATCTGAAGAACTGATGGAAGAGGCTACTGAACTTCTGCAGGAAGTTGTAGGGGATCTGGTAGACAGAGGAATATCCGACTGGGGAAAGATTAAGTCTTCAATCAAGGACGCTCTTGGAGATTTTGTATGGAAGAAGACCAAGCGTCGCCCTATGATTATTCCTATCATTCAGGAAGTCTAGTGCATAGTGTTATGGTGCACTAATGAGGTTAAGATATGAGTGAAAATGTAAAAGAGATTATTGGATCTGTGTTCTCAGTGGCTGTAAAGGTTGTACTGGGCATAATAGTAGTAATGTTTATATATAAATACGCTATTTTGGCCTACAACTATGGATACAGGGTGTTTACTGAACCACCTGTTTCTATGGGACAGGGAAGAGATATTACAGTAACTATTGGTGAGGATACAAGTGTTAAGGAAATAGGTGAAATGCTCGAGACCAAGGGGCTTATCAGGGATGGCATGTTATTCGTCCTTCAGGAACTTGGAAACGAAAATCACGGCAAAATATCTGCAGGAAAATATATCCTTAATACCAATATGACTGCCAGTGAGATGATAGCAATTATGGCTCAGGCTGAGGCAGCAGTTACAGAGGAAGATTTGTTATACAATGAGGATGAGAATCCACTTGCCAATATAGAAACACAGGATGATGTTGAGTTAGAAGACTATATGATAATAGATGATGATTATTCAGAGGATGAAGAATAATGGTTGATGAGAGAACAGTATCGTTTATCAACTCATTGGATCCTGGCAATCCACAGTATCTTGATGAAATTGAAAAATATGCCATAGAGACATATGTTCCAATCATTAGAAAAGATATGCAGGCATTTTTAAGACTTATGATGCACAGTCTAAAGCCGATGAAAATCCTTGAAGTTGGAGCAGCAATTGGTTTTTCTGCATTGCTTATGAGCGAGTACGCACCTGAGGGTTGTAAGATAACCACGATAGAGAATTATGAGCCACGAATTCCGATAGCCAAGGCAAACTTTGAGAGATGCGGTAAGGCGGATGTTATTACTCTTCTAGAGGGTGATGCATTTGAAATACTTCCTACACTGGAAGATGAATATGATTTTATATTTATGGATGCTGCCAAGGGACAGTATATAAATTTTCTTCCACAGATTTTGAGGCTGTTAAAATCTGGTGGAACCCTGGTTTCTGACAATGTGCTTCAGGATGGGGACATTATAGAATCAAAATATGCCATAACAAGAAGAAATCGTACCATTCATACAAGAATGAGAGATTATCTTTATGAACTTAAACACAACGACCAGCTGACTACAGCCATAATGCCAGTGGGAGACGGAATTACAGTTAGCTATAAGAGGGGTACCTGAACAGACCGCTCCGGATTTCACGAGTGAAATGGAGATTTTTATGAGAAAAATAGAATTGCTGGTGCCTGCCAATAATCTGGAGGTGCTAAAGACAGCAGTAATATATGGAGCGGATGCAGTATACATTGGTGGGGAGGCTTTTGGACTCAGAGCCAAGGCCAAGAATTTCACCAAAGAGGACATGATTGCAGGAATTGTATTTGCACATGAAAGAAATGTAAAGGTTTATGTCACAGCCAATATTTTAGCCCACAATTATGATCTTGAGGGTGCAAGAGAATATTTTAAAGAGTTAAAAGACATAAAGCCAGATGCACTGATTGTAGCTGACCCTGGTATGTTTACCCTTGCCAAGGAAGAGTGTCCTGACATAGATATCCATGTATCAACTCAGGCTAACAATACCAATTATATGACCTATAATTTCTGGTGGAAGCAAGGTGCTACGCGAGTAGTAAGCGCCAGAGAATTGTCTCTTAGAGAGATTAAGGAAATAAGAGATAAAATTCCTGAAGAGATGGAGATTGAATCATTTATACATGGTGCGATGTGTATTTCATATTCGGGAAGATGTCTCCTTAGTAATTACTTTACAGGCAGAGATGCCAATCACGGAGCCTGCACACATCCATGCAGATGGAAATATGCTGTAGTTGAAGAGCAGCGCCCTGGAGAATATCTGCCGGTTTATGAAAATGACAGAGGGACATATATCTTTAATTCAAAAGATTTATGTATGATTGAATATATACCAGAGATTATTGATGCTGGTATTGACTCATTTAAGATAGAGGGCCGTATGAAGACAGCGCTTTATGTGGCTACAGTAGCAAGAACTTACAGAAAAGCTATTGATGATTATCTTAAGGGTGAAGATATTTACCGTGCTAATATGCAGTGGTATAAAGAAGAAATATCGAAATGTACCTACCGTCAGTTCACAACAGGTTTCTTCTTTGGAAAACCAAGTGAGGAGACTCAGATATATGACAGCAACACATATATCAATGATTATATTTATCTGGGAACAGTAGCTGACATTGACAACAATGGATATGCTGTGATAGAACAGAAAAATAAATTCTGTGTAGGAGATCCGATTGAGATAATGAAGCCAAATGGCGATAACATTACTTCAATTGTTAAGGCCATGTATACAGCAGACTGCGAATCTGTTGAATCGTGTCCACATCCAGGACAGGAGATACATCTTGATTTGTCCATTGCTCCTGAGAAGTATGACATCTTAAGAGTCTCTAACGAAATTGCGAAGCGTTAGTTGATGGGGTAAATGGTACATATAATTGTGGTTATAGATTTTATTGGATTGGTTTAATAATATACGGTTTTATTGTTGGTTTTGAAACCGTTTTATAAAAAATGAATGAATTGAGGAAAAAGTATGAATGTAGAAGAGATTTTTGCATCCAATGTGTTCACCATGGGCACAATGAAGGAGCGTTTGTCTGCTGAGGTTTTTGCGGAAGTATCAGACGTGATTGAAAATGGTGGTGAGTTATCAAAGAAGACTGCTGATATTGTAGCAACAGCTATGAAGGACTGGGCTGTTGAGAAGGGAGCCACACATTATACACACTGGTTCCAGCCACTTACAGGTATAACAGCTGAGAAGCACGACTCATTTATCACACACCCTGATTCAGAAGGCAAAATGCTTATGAAGTTCTCTGGAAAAGAGTTAATTAAGGGCGAACCAGATGCATCATCTTTCCCTTCAGGTGGACTTAGATCTACCTTTGAAGCAAGAGGATATACAGCTTGGGATATTACATCTCCAGTATTTATTAAAGAAACAGCAACAGGTCCTACTCTTTGTATTCCAACTGCATTCTGTTCATATACAGGCGAGTCACTGGACAAGAAGACACCACTTCTACGTTCTATGGAGGCTCTCAGTAAGCAGGCTTTAAGAATCGTAAAGCTATTTGGCCATGAGGATGCAACAAAGGTTACAGCCAGTGTTGGTGCTGAACAGGAATATTTCATTGTGGATCAGGCCAAGGCTCTTCAGAGAGAAGACCTTATATTCTCAGGAAGAACACTTTACGGCGCGCCAGCTCCTAAGGGACAGGAGATGGATGATCACTATTTTGGTGTAATTAGAGAACGAATCGGTGCATTTATGCACGATGTCAATATAGAGTTGTGGAAGCTTGGTGTAACAAGTAAGACACAGCACAATGAGGCAGCTCCTGCACAGCATGAGTTAGCTCCAATTTATGAATCAGCCAACATTGCAGTTGACCACAACCAGCTTGTTATGGAGACACTTAAGAGAGTAGCTGGTCAGCATGGATTAAGATGCCTTCTTCATGAGAAACCATTTGAAGGAATCAATGGTTCTGGTAAGCATGATAACTGGTCAATTGTGACAGATACAGGTATGAATCTGCTTGATCCAGGTGTAAGTCCAAATGAGAATGTTCAGTTCTTACTTGTGCTTGCCTGCATACTTAAAGCAGTTGACACTCATGCAGATCTTTTAAGACAGAGTGCGGCTAATGTAGGAAATGACCACAGACTTGGTGGAATGGAAGCACCTCCAGCGATTATTTCAGTATTTCTTGGAGAACAGCTTGAAGATGTTGTTAAGCAGCTTGTAGAGACAGGTCAGGCTTCAAACCTTATTGAAGGTGGAGCACTTCAGACAGGTGTATCTACACTTCCTGAATTTAAGAAGGATGCTACAGACAGAAACAGAACATCGCCATTCGCATTTACAGGTAATAAATTTGAATTCCGTATGGTTGGCAGTGAGGATTCAATTGGTAGTCCTAATACAATTCTCAATGCAATCGTTGCAGAAAGCTTCTGTGAGGCAGCAGACAGACTTGAGGCAGCAGATGATTTTGAGATGGCAGTACACGATATAATTAAGGAATACTTTACAAAGCATCAGAGAATTATCTTTAATGGTGACGGATATTCACAGGAATGGGTTGATGAGGCAGCAAGAAGAGGACTTCCAAACATCCCTTCAATGGTTGAGTCCGTAAGTGCACTTACAACAGAGAAGTCAATCAAACTGTTTGAGAAGTTCGGTATCTTCACTGAAGCAGAGCTTGAGTCAAGAGCAGAAATTCTCTATGAGCAGTACTCAAAGACAATCAATATTGAAGCACTTACCATGATTGACATGGCCCGTAAACAGATTATTCCTGCAGTTATTGAATATACCAATATGCTGGCAGATACAGTTGTAAAGGTTAAGAAGGCAACCGGTGCTACACCAAAGGTCAATGTATCTCTTCTTGAAAAGATTGAAGATAAGCTTGATGAGATGCAGAAGGCTCTTGATGTATTGGCAGAGGATGAGAACAAAGCTCATGCTATGGCGACAGGTAAGGAACAGGCTTTTGTTTATAGAAATGAGATAGTTCCAGCTATGGAAGCGCTTCGTAAGCCTGCTGATGAACTTGAGCTTATGGTTAGCAAGGATTACTGGCCTTTCCCAACATATGCAGATTTAATTTTTGAAGTATAAATTATAAAAGAGCTCCTCTTATTGGAGGGGCTCTTATTTTTAGGAGACACAAAATGAAAGAACTTGAATATCCATTTGATGCAGAATACGTATCTAAAAAGAAAAAAAGTTTAAAGCGTCAGCTTCTGGAGGATGCCTCAAAAACTTATATAGAGAAAAAGATTGCTATTCTTGGTGGTGAAACAACTGAGAATATCAAGCTTATGCTAGAACTGTTTTTATTAAATTATGGTATAAAGCCTTCTTTTTATGAGTCAGAATACAATAAGTATTATGAGGACGGAATGTTCCCTAATCCTGAGTTGGAAGAGTTTGCGCCAGATATCATTTATGTGTGTACCTGTGTAAGAAATATTACAGACTATCCAGTTATGTCTGATTCAAAGGAAACAGTAGAGGCGAAAAAGGCAGCAGTATTAGATAGATTTACAGGACTCTGGGACAGTCTGGCAGGACGCTATCATTGTCCAATTGTACAGAATAACTTTGAGTATCCATTCTACAGACTTATGGGTAACAAGGATGCCAGTGATAATCATGGACGTGTTAACTTTGTAACCATGCTTAATGTTGGCTTCTATGATTATGCTCAGACTCATGAGAATTTTTATATATGTGACGTTAACTATATTTCAGCCAGCTATGGATTGGAAAAATGGTCTGATCCTTATTACTGGCATATGTACAAGTATGGTGTTGCTGTGCCGGCTATTCCATATCTTTCTTTTGAAGTGGCTAAGATTATTAAGTCTATTTATGGAAAGAATAAGAAAGCCTTTAACCTTGATCTTGATAATACACTTTGGGGTGGAATTGTTGGAGACGATGGTGCTGAGAATCTTGAAATTGGTCAGGAAACCTCTATGGCCCAGACTTACAGTGAATTCCAGGAATACATTAAGGCACATACCCAGTTTGGCGTGATGCTTACTGTTAATTCAAAGAATGAAGAAGCCAATGCGCTCAGCGGTTTTGCAAGACCAGACAGTATACTTAAGAGAGATGATTTTGTAAGCTTTAAAGCAAACTGGAATCCAAAGAGTATGAATTTAACAGAGACTGCTCAGGAGATGAATATTCTGCCTGAGAGCTTTGTGTTTGTAGATGACAATCCTGCAGAAAGAGCCATTATTGAGGCTCAGGTGCCAGGAGTTTCAATTGCTAATCTTGAAGGACCAGAGCATTACATCAATGTAATTGATAAATCTGGATATTTCGAGGTTACAGCTCTTTCCAGTGATGATTTGAAGCGTAATGCTATGTATCAGGAAAATGCAAAACGTACTCAGTTACAGGCTTCCTTTGCAAATTACGATGACTATCTTAAATCACTCGAGATGAAGGCAGAAATACAGGGATTTGTACCAATGTATATGTCAAGAATTGCTCAGCTCACAAATAAGAGCAATCAGTTCAATCTTACTACTAAGAGATATTCACAGAGTGACATAGAGGCAGTAGCGGAAGATAAAAACTACATTACACTTTATGGAAAACTTGAAGACAAGTTTGGCGATAATGGCGTTGTAAGTATAGTGATTGGTAAGAAGGATTCAGCTATCCTCAATATGGACCTTTGGCTTATGAGCTGTCGTGTTCTTAAGAGAAATATGGAATTTGCCATGATGGACGAACTGGTAAGTCAGGCAAAGGCAGCTGGTGTAAAGAAAATCGTAGGTTACTATTATCCAACGGCAAAGAATGCTATGGTTAAGGAATTCTATGGACTTATGGGATTTGATAAGGTATCTGAAGATAGCGATGGCAATTCCGTATGGGAATTTGTGATTCCAGAGAATTATGCTAATCAGCAGGATGTAATAAGCGTTAATTAATATTTCCTGGGAGGGAATAGAGTTGAAGGATAAAAACAATATAGTAGGCAGATATATTTTATTCCTTATAGGATTATTCATAGCATCCATGGGTGTTGCATTTTCAACAAAGGCAGGACTTGGAACTTCGCCAGTAGCGTCAGTTCCATACTCGGTATCGCTTATAAGCGGGTTACTTAGTTTTGGTGGATGGCTCAACCTGTGGAGTGTAATTCAGATTACAATCCAGGTACTTATATTAAAGGGGAAGGTCAATTATCTGGAGATTGGTATCCAGACTGTACTTGCTTTTGTGTATGGATATCTGACCAATTTCTCCTGCTGGCTTATTAAGGGTTTGCAGGTTAACTCTTATGCCTCGCAGTTGTTTTATCTGGCTGTCAGCTGTTTTGTACTGGCACTTGGACTTTGGATTCAGTTTAAGGGTGGCGTGGCAATGTTACCTGGGGAAGCTATGAACAGGGCTATAAGTCAGGTGACAGGTAAAAAATACGAGAATGTTAAGATATTCTTCGATATCTTATATATTGTTTTAGCGGTGATTGTCTGCATGATTTTTATCGGAAGGCTTGAAGGCGTAAGAGAAGGAAGTATAATCGCAGCAATTGTAATAGGTAATATTATTAAGCTTTATAACAAAGCTTTTAATGCGATAAAAGCAAAGACAGGAAGCAAGCAGGAGTAATTCCTGATTTATAAACTGAGGGTGAGATGGAACAGGAACACAAGAGAAGAGTCAGATACTCAGGTAAATATCCTAAAAAGTTTGAAGAAAAGTATAAGGAATTAAATCCTGAAAAATATCAGGATACAATTATGCATGTCATAGGTAAGGGTAGTACGCCTGCAGGAATGCATATTTCTATATGTGTCAATGAGATACTTGAGTTTTTACAGATTAAGCCTGGTCAGAGAGGCGTGGATTGCACATTTGGATATGGTGGTCATACCAGAAAGATGTTGGAACAGCTTAATGGCAATGGACACATAGTAGCTCTTGATGTAGACCCTATAGAGTCTGAAAAATCTAAGAAGAGACTTAGGGATGCAGGCTTTGGGGAAGATGTACTTGATGTAGAACTGATAAATTTTGCCAATATTGATGAAGTTGCAGAAAAGTATGGGAAGTTTGATTTTCTTTTGGCAGACCTTGGTGTTTCATCCATGCAGATAGACAATCCAGAGCGTGGTTTTTCGTATAAGGTAGAGGGACCGTTAGACCTTAGAATGAATCCGCAAAAAGGTAAAAGTGCGGCAGATATTCTTCTTGAGGTTGACAGGGAAGAACTTATTGGGATGTTAATCGAAAATTCTGATGAGCCTTATGCAGAACAGATTGCTAATAAGATTTTAGCTTATAGAAAAAAGGGGAAGTCGCCAAAGACTACCACTGAACTTAAGAATATTATTGAGGAAGCACTCAGCTTTCTTCCAGAGACAGATAGAAAAGAATCAGTGAAGAAATCCTGTCAGAGAACATTTCAGGCTCTTAGAATTGATGTTAATCATGAGTTTGAAGTGCTTTATGATTTGTTGGAGAAGTTGCCAGCAGTTATGACCCCGGGTGGAAGAATAGCCATACTGACATTCCATTCAGGTGAGGACAGACTGGTTAAGAAATCTTTTAAAACATATGCAAAAGAAGGAATATATAGCGATTACTCAAAAGATGTAATAAGACCATCAGCTGAGGAATGCGCAATCAATGGACGAGCAAAGTCTACCAAGATGAGATGGGCAATCGTACAATAAAAAAACATCGCGAGTAAAATCGCGATGTTTTTCTATGTATAAGAAATTTCCATTCCCTATTTAACATAAAAAGCTACAGCTATTGCACCAGGTCCTACGTGAGTACCGATGGCACAACCGATAGAACTGATAGAAATATTCTCAAGCTTATCTTCGTAGAGAACCTTGTTGTCTTCCATATATTTTTTAAGTACATGATCTGAAAGACCGGTATATCCCAATGAGCAAGGGAGGGTATAATCAACTTCCTCTGCCTCAATAAGTTCACGAAGTTTATTGTTAACAGCTTTTGAACCTCTTGCCTGTCCAAGAAGAACAACTGCACCGTCTGTTACGGTAACAACAGGTTTGATAGATAATAGATTTCCTGCAAATGCGACTGCAGGAGGAATACGACCACCTTTTTTTAGATACTCAAGTGTATCTAGCATAGCAAGGATACGTACATGATCTCTTGCATCTTCAAATACAGGAATTGCCTCTTCTGGTGTAGCAAACTTAGGACCAAGTTCAAGAATTCTGTATATAAGAATTCTCATGGCAACAGTTACATGTAATGAATCGATTACGAATACCTTACCTTCGAATTCCGAGGCGGCAACGGTTGCACTCTGATAACATCCGGATAACTTTGAAGAAAGTGTAACGCATATTACATAGTCATTATCTTCAAGAGCCTTTTCGTAAACCTGCTCATATTCATATGGTGTAATCTGGCTTGTTGTAGGAAAGATATTACTTTCAATCAACTTGGAATAGAACTCATGATGGTTCATGGTTGTTCCATCAAGATATTCTTCCATATCGAATCTGCACTTCAGAGGTATTACTTCGATACCTAATTTCTTTGCTTCTTCCTGGCTGATATCACTGCCTGAATCTGTTATTAATTTAAAGTTCATGTTAATCGTCCTTTAAGTTATTAATAAAAACCATCATTTGTATTTTATTAAACAAATGTTGACAAACTATTCTGCATCTGTGATTATATGAAATGTGCAGACGGGATACAAGCATCAAAATGGCACAAAGTGAAAGATAATAAACATATTCATATAAAATGTTTACAAAAGGAGAAAGCGGTGGATCAGAGAGTCAGATACTCAAAAATGGTTATAAAAAATGTTTTCATCGAAAAACTTAGAGAGAAACCGATTGATAAGATAACTGTAAGCGAAATATGTTCTGAAGCACAGATAAACAGAGCAACCTTTTATAAGTACTATGAAAATCCATATGATTTGCTTGATAAGTTAGAATGGGAACTTATTGACAATCTGGAACAGAAACTTGTAAATCAGGGTGTAAGCGAATTTACAGAGGTAATCAGAACTGTACTTACCGAGATAAAAGCGAATTATGACATTTATAATCTTCTTATATCAGACAGCGTTGATATTGAATTTAGAGACAGAATCATTTCACACTGCTATGATTATAATATAAAATCGATTAATAAGATATTTGCTACAGTTTCAGAAGAAAAAAGAGACTGGATTTATTATTTTATTGCAGAAGGATGCAATGGTATACTTACGAGGTGGCTTAAGTCGGGAATGGCGATGCCAATTGATGAAGTAATTGATTTTACTAGAAATATAGTAACTGGAATATGCGTTGGATATAATAAGAACACTCTGAAGTAGAGTGATGTTTAGGAGGGGTAAAAGGGATGAAGAGATTATTAATCGGAGCGATAACAATTGTGTTGTCATTTTCCATATTATCAGGATGTGATAAAAAACAGCAGCCTGAGACCAATGAAGTAGTGACTCAAAGCGGTGAGACTGAGGAAGTATCAGGTGAGGTGATTGATGGTGTAGAGGCTTCTGCTACAGAGGAAAATGCGCCACAGCTTTCTGTTGATGAGATGAAGGAAATGTATCTTGATTTTATCAAGGGAAACACAAAGATGACTGTAAAGAATGCCGACATCAGCTGGTACGAAGAAGGCAAAGAATATAGTTATGATGAGATGAATGCTGAGTTTGCTCAGGAAATGCAGGATATGTGGGAGGAGATAAATATCACAGACGCATATTATGCATTTATTGATTGCGGTGATGATGGAATTCCTGAGTTTGTAACCAGACAGGTATATAGATTTAATATTGATGGAGCAGAACTATACAATATCTATAAAGTAATTGATGGAAAGGTATGTTGTGTATTCTCTGATTATGGTTATTACAGGTCATTTATTGAGGTCAATGAGTATGGATATATAACTTATGGTGGAAGCGGAGGCGCTGGCACGTATTATTGTTACCATAATTATGTAGATAAGGATGGTAATGAAATATTCCTTTATAGTGAAATAGATGAAATGGGGTTATCTGGAGCCTACATTCCTAATTATATGTTCCCTGTTGAAGAAGTTCCGGAGGAATATCCAAGTGATATTTATGCATATAATGATGATTATAAATGTTTAAGTGCATATAATTTTGAGAAATATGAATATGATGAGAACAATACTGATAGCATGGAATATGAAAAGAACTATTTCTTCTCATTCTGTGATTTTGATGGTAATGACATTGAACCGGATGAAGATATTGCAAAGATATATAAGGAGTGCGGAATTAATTACTATTCTTGCGACGAAGCCAATCGTATGGTTGAGGAGCACGTTACTTCATTAGGTGCATCAGAGAAAATCAGAACAGGAGAGGAATGTCAGTGGAATTCTCTTCTTTCAGTTGGAGTTGGCGAGTATAGTAAAAGCGTTATAGGTTATTATGGCATTATGGAATCGATGCCAGGAAAATGGAAAATACCTGAAGAAGATTTAGCGGATGGAATCAGTGGTGTATTTTTTAATGTTCATGAAACAGGAGAATTTGAAGTAAATATTAACTATACGGACAGTTATACATCCCCTGCATACATAACAGGTCATTTTTCTATACAGTATGACACTAATATATACAATGACGTTATGGGCCTATACATAAATACAAGTAATAGCAGCCTGGCAAAGGAAAAGAATTATTTGGGATTTTACAGTGTAGATGATTATGTTCTTAACAGCGATACTGTTACTATAACACTTGGTGGTGACGCATCTTATTTCTTTGAACAATGTATCTCCAAAGAAAAACCTGTATTTGTTAAGGAATATAGAGATGAAATATATGACAAAGCAGTAAGGGTTTATAATATTTCAGAAGAGTATTTCTGCAATGATGAAGAAAGTGCGGATAGAATTGTTGTTCCAGTTGATTTGAATTTAAATAGCTGCGTGGAAAACCAGATTACAGATGACAATGTATGGATTAGTAAGCTGGGTGTAAATCAACTAGGTGAAACTTACAGTGATGATAATTATATATACAGATTTGGTGGTGTTGAAGGTTATGGTACATATACTGCACTATATATTTATGATAAAGCTACCAATGAATTAATTAAAACCTTTGATTTTCATGAATTTGTACGCGCAAATGGATATGAAGCCAGTGATTTTGTCGACAGAAGTATTAGATTTGCTTTGATTAAGGATAATATTTTGTATTTAAATCTTTTCCATAGAACATATGCATCGAGTTGTCCAAGTAATGCATATATTATGGCGATTGATATGAATTACGGTAGCGTAATTTGGAAATCACAGCCACTTGTATCTAATTCATATAACTTTGTAATTTTGGGTGATAGCATTATTACTGGTTATGGTTTTACAGCAGAAGATCATTATCTTTCAGTAGTAAACAGATTTAATGGCTCGGTACTTGGAAAAATTGGAATTAAAAAGAGTCCAGAGTATTTTTACTATAAAGATGGAATTCTTTATGTAAGAACATACAGCTACGATTATGAGTTTGGAGTTGAATAGGAAATAGGACATGAAAAAAGGACTGAGAGTGATCTCAGTCCTTTTATTTATTCAAATATTTAATTCATATCTTTTTTCATCTTATATTTTTTTTCGTACATGATTTCATCTGCTCGTTTAAATATTGAGGCAAAGTCCTCGTCAAGAGTTCTGTCATATTCTGCCATACCAAATGCGATGGAAATTCGCTCAGTAAGTGGAACAGATGAGCCCTTAGATTTTAATACTTTCATATGCTCATTCATATCTTCGAGAAGTTTATGTCTGTCTATGTAATCTTCAGCAAGAACAATGGATACGAATTCATCGCCACCTATTCTGAAGACTGGACTATGCTTAAATGTGTTGCAGATAAGTCTGCAGGAATTACGAATGTAAGCGTCACCCTTTTCGTGTCCATACATATCGTTGACCATCTTTAAATTGTTTATATCAAAATAAACAACGGCAAATGGTGGATTTTCACCTTCATTGAAATCTGCTTCGAATTTCTTAAGATACTTCTCGTAGGCAGCTCTATTCTTAACATGAGTCAGCGTATCCTGTTCCATAAGCTCAGATAGCTTATGATTCAATTCATTGAGCTGAAGATTTCTTTTAAGTGAAAAAGTAATACGATTAACTTTATTTGAAAAATCATAAGCTCGTTGATTCTTCATGATATCAAACTTGTTGGTGAATACGAAATATCCGCACATCATATCCTCGTGGAAGAAGATACTCACGATGTGGTACATGTTGTCATCAAAGGCATCCATTTTTGGAAGAATGTCTTTGGTGATTATTTCACAGCAAGGAATTACAGTTCCGTTGCATTTACCGACGGCCATATATTGTGTATCGCAAAATTTATATGGCGTGTAATCAAAGTCGTGACCGAATTCCTTAAGATTAGGATCGAGCATTACAAAGAAGGAATTGCCTTCAGGGCCAGCCCCGTTGGCATAAACATACTGGAAACTCTTAGCCAGGGTGTCGTAATCAGAAGATTGCAGAATTGACTGCTCAAGCGTCCCCATATTTACATTGAATATGAAATCAGCCTGACTTCTGCTAGGCATCTCATGAGAATATTTGCGACGGACCATATCCGATACAGCCTGAACATCGCACCGACAACTTTCTCCAGGGAAGAATGAGCAAGGAAGAATAATGTTTTCAGGCTTAAAGCTGTCATTAATTATGTCTGTAAGAGCTCTGGCGGTGATTTCTCCAATTTCATCAAAGTGCTGATCTACTGAAGCTATAGATGGGTAAAAAATCTGCCCCTGCATCAAGTGATCAAAGCCGGTAAAAATAACATCGTCAGGAATTTTGATGCCAAAGTTATCCATATATATGATAAGCGAGATGGCCAGATGGTCATTGGCACACACTATTGCATCTGGCAGTTTATTTTGGAATAAATATTTTTCGTTTAGATAATCAACTGTTGGTGTAACTTCCCAGTTACTGTAAAAAATGTCTGGTTTGTTGAGCCCGTGTGCGTCTAAGGCATCACAGAGAGCCTTAAGACGAATGTTAGAATCTGTATTCTCTTTAGAACCGGCTATAAAAAGAATATCTTTACAATTGTGTTTATCAATAATGTGATTTGATAAATCGAGCATTCCTGAATAGTTATCTACGCCTATATTAAAATGGCCTTCATGCTCATTGCATATGCTGATGGCAGGAATACCAGCCTCATCAACTTTTTGGTATATATAATCGATGGAATCTACAAAGTTAAGTCCTGCTCCAAAGATAATTGCGGCATCATAATCCTTAATATCAGGAAGAGTAAATACAGTGCTTTGGCTTTTTCTTTCAACCTCACCCTGACCATAGGTTTCATGACTGTAAAATGCGTATATATCTATTGATTTTTCAGGAAGATTTTTTGTGAGCCCCTGTGTGAATGGTATCAGATTATCTGCGGACCATCCATTTGCAAAAAGGACAACTTTCTTCTTCATTTTTATCTTACCTCGCGGTTTAATGACTTTTTGTACTCAGCTTTCTTTGCATACATAATCTGATCTGCGGATTGAATATGCTGCGCAAGAGAGCCCTTAACGTTACTTCCAATATACAAAAGACCAATACTTGCGTGAACGGAATATTCCTGGTTCATAAGTGCGTTCTCTGTTGCTATGGCATCAAGAAGATCTTCTTCAAAATGTGTATGACGACTTGGATCAGAGGATGCTAAGATAGCTGAGAACTCATCACCACCAAATCTTGCAACAACCTCATCAGGACCTACAACCTTTTTCAATGCTCTGGCAAGAGCAGAGAGACATTCATCACCTGCAGAGTGACCATAGGTATCGTTGATTATCTTTAAGTCATCCATATCAATACTTGCTACGCTTAAGAAGGTAGTACGACGCTTAGCTTTATCTAATATCAATACCATTCCCTGCTCAAATCCTCTACGGTTGTTAATACCAGTTAATGGGTCTGTAAGATACATGGCTTTGATTGATTCCATGCTCATATATTCTGTGTTGAAGTTATATGAATCAAGAGCATTACCTAAGGCAGCAGTATATGACTGAGTAAAATGGTAAGGATGCTCTTCTTTAGGATATACAGAAACTATATAACCGTAGCACTTGTTCTGTGCATGGATAGGATTTATATAATATTTAACTGGTTGAGGTGTATCGAAAAAGTGTGTTGGAAGAATATCCTTCCTTTCAAATGATTCTTCCGGTGAATCATAATTCTTATTTGCATCCTTAAAGAAGACACGCTTTAAAATCATGTCCTTTGTGTATTCGTTGTTAAGCTCTACAGGACGCTTAGCAGAAGCCAATGCATCACTGCAAAGACAGATGTATCCAACAGTGGAGAAATTGTACTTAAAATAATTGTCTGCGATTGTAAAGATATCATCGACTTCAAACGCGCTCTGGTAACCATTGTACATGTACACACACATGTCTACGCCATAGTAGTGTCTTGTCATATCTGAGAGCTTAAATTCACTGTAACCAGTGTTAGTGCAGTGCGCGCATCCACAGGAGTCGCGAAGTAGCATAGTACTTTGTACGTATTGTTCTTTTGGAACGATTTTTCCATCTATTGCATCAAGAAGAGTTTGGATGGCAAGGCGACCAAATTCTGGAACATTGGCATCCATAGTAGTGATAGGAACCTTTTGACAGCTGGATTCAGGCTCATTGTCATAGCCTGATACACATACGTCTTCAGGAACTCTTACTCCACGTTTTAAAAGTTCGTCGGCAATAGCAACGGCCATGAAATCGTTAGCGCATACAATTGCTTCAGGATATCCATCCTGAGAGAAATAGTCTATTGCTTCGCCAGCTTTATTTTTCCAATAATCGCCGTAGAACACCATGTCATTGTTTATATTAAGACCAGCTTCTTCCATTGCTTCTTCATAGCCCTGATAACGGATTCGGGCATCCTGAAGTTCCCAACGTCCGGTCATATGTGCAATTTTTCTAAAACCGTGATCCTTGATAAAGTGATTTGTGATTGATTTGAGCGCATCCTTCTCGCCAAGGAGAATATCATAGAATCTGCTTGTTTTCTTCTTTAGTGAAACGACTGGGCATTTCGCATTTTTCTCAAAATATGAATATACGATGTCACCCATGCCACCTATGTTGAACAGGGTTTCGTCAAGAATAAATCCGTCAAATGAGTCCAAATCAGGTATTTTATATACAGAAATTTCACCTTCACCGTAGAGCATGACATTATGATCGTATACACCATAATTGGCAAATACGAATATATCACAGTCTCTTTTGGAGGCTTCATCGAATATGCTGTCTACCAGAGCAATAGCATAATCATTATCCTGTTCACCTGTAACCAGGCCAATACGTTTTCTCATAAATTTAGTCTCCTAGCGGCGCGCAAAATGCTACCTTCATTTTAGCAGAATAAAGCGTTTAGAACAACAAGATTGAACAATAAAGAAGGCCTATTCTTTACAAAAATGTACAGAATGTATATAATTAACAAATACGAACTGGTATACAACACCAACTTGTATACCAGTTCAGTAATATTTAGGAGAAGCAGATGAGAAAAATTGATAAACTTCCTAGTGAAACAGCGAGAGAATATGCACTTAGAGCAATTAAGGAGAATATAATTTCGCTTGATCTTGAGCCGGGAGCCAGCATCAGCGAGAATGAGATTGCCACCTTTCTTGGGGTCAGCAGAACACCAGTAAGAGAGTCTATTCAGGAACTGAGTAAGGCATCGGTTATAGAGATATATCCACAGCGAGGCAGTTATGTAGCGCTCATCGATCCGGATTTAGTTGAAGAGGCCAGATTCTTAAGAAGGGTTTTGGATGAGGCTGTTATAGAAGAGGCGTGTCGCATGTCTAACAATATGGATATTATTGCCATGGAAGAAAATGTGTCACTTCAGGAGTTTTATCTTAAGAGTCCTGCACCTGAAAAGATTTATGTGCTGGACAATGAGTTCCACAAACTTATATATACGGCGGCCAAGAAGGAAACTCTTCATGTGATGCGTTCAAATATTATGCTCCATTTTGACAGAGTAAGATCTTTGTCAATGAAGGCGGTTAAGGATACAAAGATTGTTAGTGATCACAGGCAGATGCTTGAGGCAATTAAGAGCAAGGACACCGAAACAGCAAGACAACTTGTAGATAAGCATCTTGACAGATACAATATAGATGAGGCTGAAATCAGAGCGCAATATCCTCAATATTTCAAAAAATAAACAGGTTAAAATACGCACTAATACAGGGAGCGACAGTAGTCGCTTCTTTTTTTGTGCTCGTAAATCAAAATTGTGCACATTCAACAAAATAAAAAAATATATTTAGGTTGTTATTACGTTTAGACATTAACACTTTAGTGTGCTACCATACTTGTATACTAGCTGAAAAGTATTTCAGAAGAAGGTTTTTGGAGGTGTCAGATGAGCGATGTAGATTCGCAGGTTATAAAAGCACCAAAGAGCAAGACTAACTGGAAAGTATATATGAAAAGATACTGGCAGTTATACGCTTTATTGCTTTTACCGATGATTTATCTGTTTGTTTTTAAGTATGTTCCTATGAAGTACATACTTATTGCATTTAAAAAGTACAGTATTGTACAGTCTGTTACTGAGATGCCGTGGGCAGGCCAGCATGGTATGGAGTATTTCATAAAGGCTTTTAGTAACAGAGACTTTACAAACGCATTGAGAAATACAGTTGTGCTTAATGTACTTGATTTGGTAATAGGATTCCCTATTCCTATTATCTTTGCACTCATTTTAAATGAGTTACCATTCAAGAGATTTAAGAAGACTGTTCAGACAATAGCATATATGCCACATTTCCTTTCATGGGTTATCATTTATGGTTTGGCTATTCAGCTTTTCACACCAAGTAACGGTCTTATCAATATGTTTATTGAGAAGCTGGGTGGAGAAACAGTTCCATTCCTCAATGATCCGGTAAAGTGGGTTGGAACATATATTTTCTTGGGTGTATGGCAGAGTTTCGGTTGGAACTCAATCGTATATCTGGCAGCAATAGCTGGTATTTCACCAGAACTTTATGAAGCAGCATCTGTTGATGGTGCCAGCAGGTTCAGAAAGATTTGGCATATTACTTTACCAGGTATTAGAGGAACAATCGTAACACTTCTTGTTATGGCACTTGGTAACATTATTGGTTCAGGATTTGACAGACCATTCGCATTACAGAATAACCTGGTAATGAAGTACGCAGAGGTTATCTCAACCTTCGTATATAAGAATGGTATTAAGGGATTACAGTTCTCGCTGACAACAGCCGTTGGTCTGTTCCAGTCAGTGGTTGGCGTATTCTTCCTGTTATTTGCTAACTGGCTTGCTAGAAAACTTGGCGAGCGAGGAATCTGGTAGGAGGTAAATGACATGGCAAGAGTAGATAAAAGAAAAGTTAAAGAAGATGATCAGGTTTCAAGAATGATCAAATCCAAGAGCACAAGAAAAGGTGATATGGTTTTCGTATTCATCTGTGTTCTTATCAGTGCAATATGTCTGATACCTATGATAAACCTGTTAGCCAGATCTCTTTCTGGCACAGATTATCTTGTAAAGCATGAAGTATATCTTCTTCCAAAGGGATTAAATTTTGATGCATATACTTCGGTACTTGGAGATATAAAGTATATCAAATCATTTATTTGGACAGCATTCCTTACATTGATTTGTACTTTGCTTTCTCTTTCAATGACAACACTTTGTGCTTTCCCTCTTATTTTTGAAAAGCTCAAGGGAAGAGGATTTTTCAATATTGTCATTACAATAACAATGTTCTTCAATGCAGGTACAATTCCTAACTACTTACTTATGAAGGATCTTAACCTGCTTGACAGCCCACTGGTACTTATCATTCCAAGCTGTCTTAGTGTATACAACATGATCATTATGAGAAGTTTCTTCTATGGAATTCCAGATTCCCTTAGAGAATCTGCTGAAATTGACGGAGCTTCATTCTTCAGGGTATTACTTAGTATTTACCTTCCTCTTTCAAAGCCGGTTATGGCAACACTTGCATTGTTCTATGCAGTAGGTAGATGGAATGGTTACTCAGATGCATTGATGTACATGAAGAACAAGGATTTCTATCCATTACAGCTTTTGCTGTACAACATCCTTAACAATATTAACTCAGTTGAAGTTGCTACACAGGAAGGCTTCTCAACACCAGGTTTGGCAGATTCGCTTAAGGCTGCAATAGTAATGTTCTCTACTATTCCAATCCTTTGTATCTACCCATTCCTTCAGAAGTACTTCATTCATGGTGTAACACTTGGTGCTGTTAAGGAATAGTTAACACTCGGAATAGACGGTGCGGACCGTTATTCATATATTAATTTCTGCTATATACAAAATGGAGGTAAAAAATGAAAAAGAGAGTTTTATCAGTAATTCTCTCATGCGCTATGGTTCTTTCTATGGCTGCATGCGGTAGCAATACAGGTTCAGCTGGTACAGATGTTTCAGCTCCTGCAGCTACAACAGTAGATTCATCAAGTGATTCTACATCAGATGCTCCTGCAGTAGTATCTGAATTAGTTGATGGCAAATTTGCCGAGACAAGACATATCACAGTTGAGGTTTATGACCGTGGTAACGATGGTGGTACAGATCCAACAGATAACATGTACACAGACTATATTAAGAAGGGAATGCTTGAAGATCATAACGTAGAAGTTGAATTCGTAGCAGTTCCACGTTGGACAGAGACAGAAGAGATTAACAACCTCTTAGCAGCTGGTACAGCTACAGATATCTGTTTAACATACTCATATCCTACAATTCAGACATACGCTGCAATGGGTGGTGTATTAGATCTTCAGAACTATGTAGAAGATTACAAGGCAGAACTTCCAAACCTTTGGAACTGGCTTGGTGAAACAAATATTTACTGGGATAAGGACATCAACGATGGCACATTATGGGCAATCGAAGGTAAGAGAGCTAACCAGAGACGTATCCTTACATTCATGCGTCAGGACTGGTTAGATGCACTTGGTCTTAAGGCTCCTACAACAAAGGAAGAGTTCTACAACTGTATCTGTGCATTCAGAGATAACGCAGAAACACTTCTTGGCGCTGATGCAAAGAAGATGGTTCCATTCTCAGTTTCATACGATGTAGGCTGGAGAGCAGCACTTCTTATCGAGTCAGAAATTGACCCAGCTATCACAGACAAAGAATACTATGTAAATGGTTTCGATGATAGAAAGCTTACAGAAAATGGTACAAAGGAAGCTATCAGAACACTTAACAAGTGGTACAATGAAGGCCTTCTTTGGAATGACTTCGCACTTTACAGCTCAGGCGATTCTTCAGAAGATGATATGATGAAGGCTGGTTACGGAGGTGCATTCCAGCACAACTGGGATTATCCTTTCAGAAACGGTGAAGATTCAATCCAGGCTAACCTTCAGAGATTAGTTGGAGAAGATGCTAAGTATGTTGCAGTTGACTGTTTTGAAAGCTCAAATGGCGAAACAATCAAGTATGTTACATCAACAGCTGGTGATAGAAAGATCTTCTTCCCAAGCACAAACACAGAGCCACTTGCATCTATGCTTTACTTAGATTGGATTTCTGCTCCAGAGCATATCCAGTATCTCCAGATTGGTGACGAAGGTGTAACTCACAACGTATTACCAGATGGTGCTATTGAGACAATTGCAGCAGAAGCTCCAGCAATTATGAACTCAGGTAACAACATTGACCTTACAATTACATGTAATGGTCTTAACCTTGTAGACCCAGCAATTACTTCACTCTCAGCAGCTCATGGTTATGCTTGCTGTGATTCAGCGGATGTAGAACTTGCAATCAAGTATTCAGAAGCTAATATGAAGAGAGATGTAAATGTTAAGGTTCCAACAATCGTTGCAGAAGACGGTATGGGCGAAGCTCTTTCAGCTAAGAGAGATATCGTTTACGATACAGCAGTAGTTGCTCCAGTTGATCAGTTTGATTCAGTTTGGGATGCAGCAATCGCAGATTACCTTGCTTCAGGCGGACAGGCAATTATTGATGAGCGTACATCAGCTTGGGAAAGCGTATACGGAAGCAGCACATCTGTACAGTAATTTGTAATAATGATTTGAAGTAATCATGAAAGGGCGCTCCACTTTAATGTGGGGCGCCAATTTTAAGAAACTCAGATCGTTCCAAAGGGGTTTGCCATAAAGCGCAAATAACGACAAGCAAAGAGCAATTATAACAAACTGTTTTGGAATTATCTGATGTATAATATCATTTGGAAATTAATACAGTTTATATAAATGAGAAAGAGGAAATAACTATGGAAATGACATTCAGATGGTTTGGCACAGGATTTGACACAGTTACACTTAAGCAAATCCGCCAGATTCCAGGCGTGACAGGAGTAATTACAACCCTTTATGACACAACACCTGGTGAAGTTTGGACAAGAGAAAAAATCCATGCACTCAAGGAAGAGGTTGAAGCTTCAGGACTTCGCATTGCTGGTATTGAATCTGTAAATATTCACGATGCAATCAAGATTGGCAGTCCTGACAGAGATCAGTACATTGATAATTATATCGAGACACTTAAGAACTTAGGTGAAGAAGATATTCATATGGTATGTTACAATTTTATGCCTGTATTTGACTGGACAAGAACAGAGCTTGCAAGAGTTCGTCCTGATGGCTCAACAGTTCTTGCGTATTCACAGGCAGCAATTGATGCACTTAATCCAGAGTCTATGTTTGAATCAATCAGTAAGGATGCTAATGGTGCTATCTTACCAGGATGGGAGCCGGAAAGAATGGCTATCATCAAAGAACTTTTTGAGAAATATAAGGATGTTGATGAGGAGAAGTTATTTGAGAATCTCAAATATTTCCTTGAAAGAATCATGCCAGTTTGTGATGAATATGATATCAATATGGCGATTCATCCAGATGA
The DNA here is from genome assembly GCA_045627645.1 of Lachnospiraceae bacterium. Classification (GTDB taxonomy): domain Bacteria; phylum Bacillota; class Clostridia; order Lachnospirales; family Lachnospiraceae; genus Colinaster. The sequence continues at coordinate 35,087 of JAZQOC010000049.1, read as the reverse complement.
TCCAGCGTGGTCAGTATTTGGACTTCCTCGTATCATAGTTAACATTGAAAATATTAAGCGTATGATGACTATGGTTGATAATCCACACAACGGTGTAACTTTCTGTGCAGGTTCTTATGGAACAAATAGAAAGAATGATCTTCCAAGCATGATTCGTGAGCTTAAGGGCAGAATACATTTTGCACACGTAAGAAATCTTAAGTTCAATTCGGACGATGATTTTGAAGAAGCAGCACATCTTTCAAGAGATGGAAGCTTCGATCTCTATGAGATTATGAAGGCTTTATATGATATAGGCTTTGACGGACCAATTCGTCCAGACCATGGAAGAATGATCTGGGACGAGGTTGCCATGCCTGGATATGGTCTGTATGACAGAGCACTTGGTGCAACATATCTTAATGGTCTTTGGGAAGCCATTGAAAAGAGTAATAAGTAATTAATGAAATGGGGCTGTTTTACAGTCCCATAAAATTATATATGACTGTTGAAACAGCCTCAAACAGGTTGGAGGAATATTTATGAGATTAAACAATTTGGGATTACAGGATGCAAATGCGTGGGCAGAGAAAGGCTACAAGCTTCCACAGTACGACAGGGAAGCAGTTAAAGCAAAGACTATGGCAGAACCTAAGTGGATTCATTTTGGTGCAGGCAATATCTTCAGAGCTTTTCAAGCCAATGTGGTTGAAGGACTTTTGAATAAAGGAATTATTGATACAGGACTTATAGTAGCTGAAGGCTATGATTATGAGATAGTTGAGAAAATGAACAGACCACACGATGATCTTAGTATTCTTGTAACTTTAAAGGCCAATGGAACAGTTGAAAAGAGTGTAGTGGGTTCAATTGTTGAATCCTGTATGTTAGATGAAGAGAATGAGAAGGAAATAGGAAGACTGCGCGAGATATTCAGAGCGCCATCACTTCAGATGGTCAGCTTTACAATTACCGAGAAGGGTTACAAGACTGCAGCTTATATGAGCAAGGTTACAAGACTTCTTTATGAAAGATATCTCGCAGGGAAATTGCCAGTTGCCATGGTAAGTATGGACAACTGTTCGCATAACGGAGATAAATTGTATGAAGCTGTTTTGGGATTTGCCAAGCAGTGGGAAGAAGATGGTACTTGTGAAAAGGGATTTGTTGATTATGTGATGGATGGAAAGTTAGTTTCCTTCCCACTTAGTATGATTGATAAGATTACTCCACGACCAGATTTAAGAATCGAGCAGATGCTTCTTGAAGATGGAATCGAAGATTTAGAGCAGGTAGTAACAAGCAAGAATACTTATGTTGCACCATTTGTTAATGCTGAGGAAACTGAGTATCTTGTAGTTGAGAATCTGTTCCCTAATGGAAGAGATGCATATGACAAGGGCGGAGTAATATTTACAGACAGAGAGACTGTAGACAAGACAGAAAAGATGAAGGTGTGTACATGTCTTAACCCATTGCATACAGCACTTGCAATCTTTGGTTGTCTTTTAGGATATACATCTATTCATGATGAGATGGATGATGAAGTATTGAACAAACTTGTAAATAAGCTTGGCTATATTGAAGGAATGCCTGTTGTAGTTGATCCTAAGGTTTTATCACCAATGGATTTCATTAAGGCGGTTTTGGAACTTAGACTCCCAAATCCTTTTATGCCAGATACACCACAGCGTATTGCCTGTGATACTTCACAGAAGCTTCCAATTAGATTTGGTGAAACTATAAAGGCTTACAGAAGCAGAGAAGATCTGACTACAGACAGTCTTACATTAGTTCCACTTGTGCTTGCTGGATGGTGCAGATATATACAGGGTATAGACGATGATGGCAACGCATTTGACAGAAGTCCTGATCCACTTCTTGAAGAGGTAAGCAAGATGGCGGTTGAGGATATTTTGAAGAGACAGGATATCTTTGCAGTGGACTTATTCGAGGATGGACTTGGAGATAAGGCACTTGCCATGTACCAGGAGATGCAGGGCGTAGGTAATGTTCGCAAGACACTTGATAAGTATGTGAATGCAAGATAAGGATGATAATTATATGCAGGAAAATGGCGTTACAGTAACAATTGAAAAGATACATGAAAAGAACTGGACACAGAGTTGGCTTGATTATAAGAAGATAGAGAAAAGCTGTTTTGCAGATTATTTTACAAATCTATATATTGATGGCTTTGGAAGTGAAACAATTATAGATACTGATGAGGATGTAACAGAGATAGTAGGAACAGCTGTTGAAGAATTAACTATAGCTGCAGAAAAACTTTTTGGAAGAATTCTTAAGGTGGTTACTGAGGTACCAGAGAAAGGAATTATCCTTAAAGAAATCTGGGGAAATTCACTGGGAGAAGAAGGCTATAAGATTACCGTATCAAAAAGCGCAATTACCATTGAGGGTGCTACTAAGGCTGCTATCATTTTTGGTACATTTAGACTTATCGCACTTCTCAGAAGTGGCAAATTAGAAGAAGGTGCTGTGGTAACAGAAGTACCAAAGAATCCTATCAGAATGCTTGATCACTGGGACAACATGGATGGTTCTATTGAGAGAGGTTATTCGGGTAACTCATTTTTCTTCGAAGACAATGAGGTTATTGTCAATGAGAGAACTATAGACTATGCAAGAATTATTGCTTCTATTGGAATCAATGCGGTAGCCATCAACAATGTTAATGTTAAAAATGCAGCAACAGATCTTGTTAATGACAGATATATAGATAAAGTAAGATGGCTGGCAAATATCTTTGACAGATATGGAATCAAGTTATACTTAAGCTTGAATTATGCTATGCCAATCGAATATGAACCGGCAAGTGCTGATCCACTTGATCCAAAGGTAAGAGAATGGTGGAAAGCAAAGATGGCTGAGGTTTATTCAAAAGTTCCTAACCTTGGAGGATTCCTGGTAAAGGCTGATTCAGAGGGAAGACCTGGTCCATTTACATATGGAAGAACTCAGGCAGATGGTGCCAACATGCTCGCGGAGGCTATTAAGCCACACGGCGGACTCATAATTTGGAGATGCTTCGTATACAACTGTCAGCAGGATTGGAGAGATTTGAAAATCGACAGAGCAAGAGCAGGATATGATTATTTCAGCTTGTTGGACGGACAGTTTGATGACAATGTAATTCTTCAGATTAAGAACGGGCCTATGGATTTCCAGGTAAGAGAACCTATTTCGCCTCTCTTTGGTGGACTTAGAGCTACTAATCAGATGCTTGAGGTTCAGATTGCTCAGGAGTATACAGGACATCAGATTGATGTATGCTATCTCATTCCATGGTTCAAACAGATTCTTGCTTTTGAGACATATGTCAATGGAACAAATGATAATAGTGACACTACTGTAGCGGGTATTATCAGTGGCAGATCTGGAAATGTTAAAATCGGTGGTATAGTTGCGGTAACCAATACAGGAAATGATGCAAACTGGACAGGCAATGATCTGGCGGCAGCAAATCTTTATGGATTTGGCAGACTTGCCTGGGATACAGATCTAGGTGCAGAGGAAATTGCAAGGGAATGGATTAAGTTAGCATTTGCAGGAATAGATGATGCTTCTGCAGATGTTATTGAAAATATACTCATGGGCTCATGGCCAACATATGAGAAATACACTTCTCCACTTGGAATTGGCTGGATGGTAACACCTCACGATCATTATGGACCAAGTATTGATGGATATGAGTATGACAGATGGGGAACATATCATCGTGCCGACTGGCAGGGAATAGGCGTAGAGAGAGGACCTGAAGGAACTGGATTTGCTATGCAGTATAACAGTCCTAACAGTGATAATTTTAGTAAGTCAGAGACAACACCTGAAGAACTGTTATTATTCTTCCACAAGATGCCATACAAGCATGTGCTTTCTACTGGAAAGACAATTATTCAGCATATATATGATACTCATTTTGAAGGTTACGCTGAAGCAATTAAGATGCAGGAAGCATGGGATACACTTGAAGGCAAGATTGATGAGCGCGCATTTAACAATGTAAAAGAACGCTTTGAAAGACAGGTTAAAAATGCCAGAGAATGGTGTGATATTGTAAACAGCTATTTCTATCGTAAGTGTGGAATAGATGACGAGAAGGGTAGAACAATTTATTAAGTTTGATGTAATAAGGATAGAGCCATTTATTAAGTTTGTGTAGTTTGGTGTAATATGTTAGTGCAACATATTATATAGAAGATATATGCTTGATAGGAGAGTGTAGTTGATATGAATAAGGTACTTGAAGAATTAAGTGGATACGGTGTGGTACCTGTAGTTGTTCTTAACAGAACAGAAGATGCGGCACCACTTGCTAAGGCACTTTGCGAAGGTGGCCTTAAGTGTGCAGAGGTTACTTTTAGAACAGAGGCAGCAGAAAAATCTATTAGAATTATGACAAAAGAGCATCCTGAGATGCTTGTTGGTGCTGGAACAGTGCTTACTATCGAACAGGTAGACAGAGCCGTGGCAGCAGGAGCGAAGTTTATTGTAAGCCCAGGCTTTGATCCTGAAATCGTGGATTACTGCATATCTAAAGGAATTGTTATTTGCCCTGGATGCATGACACCTTCAGAGGTTGCTCAGGGTGTAAAACGCGGACTTGAAGTGCTCAAATTCTTCCCAGCAGAGCAGGCAGGCGGTGTAGCAATGCTTAAAGCTATGGCAGCTCCATATACTAGTGTAAAATTCATGCCAACTGGTGGAATTAGTGCCAAGAATCTCGCAGATTATCTTGGCTTTAAGAAGGTTGTATGTGCGGGTGGCAGCTGGATGGTTAAGGCTGATTTGATTGATGCTGGTGATTTCGATAAAATTACCGAGTTGACCCGTGAAGCTGTGGAACTTGTTAAGAGTTTAAGGGGATAATAGGGAAGAGTACCATTGGAAATGCGAAAGTTGTATATGGATGGTAAAATTTGGATACAGGGAGAAAAATAAATGAAGAAAGTTGTAACACTTGGAGAAATAATGTTAAGACTGTCTACTCCAAATAATGAGAGAATAATTCAGGCAGATGAGTTTGATGTTTGCTATGGTGGAGGAGAGGCTAACGTTGCTGTTTCACTTTCCAACTTTGGTTATGAAACTGAATTTGTAACAGCAGTACCTGATCATCAGGTAGGAGAAAGTGCAGTAGCTGCACTTAGAAAGTATGGCGTTGGTACAAAATATATTGAAAGATGCGGTGACAGACTTGGTATTTATTTCCTTGAGACAGGTTCTGCAATGAGAGCTTCAAATGTTATCTACGACAGAGCGGGAAGTTCAATCGCAACTGTATCATCAGATAAGTTTGATTTAGATGCTATCTTTGCAGATGCAGACTGGTTCCATTTTACAGGAATTACACCAGCAATTAGTGACAGCGCAGCAAAGCTTGCTAAGGAAGCTTGTATTGCAGCAAAGAAAGCGGGTGTAACAGTTTCTGTGGATCTTAACTTTAGAAAAAAACTTTGGACATCAGAAAAGGCAAAGATGGTTATGACAGACCTTATGCAGTATGTTGATGTTTGTATTGGCAATGAAGAAGATGCTGATAAGGTTCTTGGATTTAAGGCATCCAACACAGATGTAACAAAAGGTGAATTAAATCTTGCAGGTTATGAAGAGATCTTCAATGCCATGATTGATACCTTTGGATTCAAATATGTAGTAAGTTCACTTCGTCAGTCGGTTTCTGCATCAAACAATGGTTGGTCGGCATGTATCATGGATGGTAAGACAAGAGAGTTCTATCATTCAAAGACATATTCAATCACACCAATCGTTGACCGAGTTGGTGGTGGTGATTCATTTGCAGCAGGTGTGATATGTGGACTTCTCGATGAAAGAGACATGAAGACAGCACTTGAGTTTGGTGTGGCAGCATCGGCATTAAAGCATACAATTCCTGGTGACTTCAACTATGTTACAAGAGCAGAAGTTGAAAACCTTATGGGTGGAGACGGAAGCGGAAGAGTTCAGAGATAAAAGTAAGAATTCATGAGCAAAGTCATATAACGTGATAAGGACATAAACTTAATAGTATAATCAATAGAACTTCAAAGAGCAGTGTGAGTAGAGTAACAGACTTTAGTCATATTGCTCTTTTTTGCTGGCTCATTTTTGGTAGTATTTTTGGTGGCATAATCATACTCTGCAAATTGAAGATAAGTATCCTCTGTGCTACAATTTTAATATCTTTCAAAATTAGGGAAAAGGAGATATGTGATGGAGAATTTTTTTAAATTGAATGAGAATCAGACAACTGTAAAGACAGAAATCATAGCTGGACTTACAACATTTATGACTATGGCTTATATCGTTGCTCTGAACCCTAACCTTTTAACAGGTTTTGGTGCTAATGGACAGGAAATCTGGAATGGTGTATTCCTTGCAACTGTTATTTCAGCAGGCATCGGATGTATCTGTATGGCATTCCTTGCAAATAAGCCATTTGCCATGGCTCCAGGTATGGGTCTTAACAGTTTCTTTGCAGTAGTTGTATCTAATATAGTTGCAATTACAGGACTTAGTTACGTTGAGTCATTCCAGGCAGCACTTTGTGTTGTTCTTATTGAAGGTATTGTATTTATTATTCTTTCTGTTCTTAATATCAGAGAGAAAATTGTTGATGGTATTCCACTGGGAATTAGACTTGGTATTTCACCAGCAATTGGTTTGATGCTTCTTAACATTGGTTTTGGTTCAAATGCTGGTATTTATTCAGAAACAGGCGGACCATTCTACATGATGAGAGATTTCTTTGGTGCACTTACACCAAGCTATGCTAAGGATACAATGGGCAGTGGATATGGCATGATGGTTCTTACTGTTGTTACAATGCTTGTTGGTTTATTCGCAATCGTTGCTCTTACTCACAAGGGACTTAAGAGTGCAGTTCTTCTTGGTATGTTAATTGCCTCTATTGTTTACTGGGCAGGTGAAGCAATCTTCTTTGCAACAAACCCATTTGCTTCTCTTGCAGGAGCAAGCTTTGTTCCACCTTTCGCAGATATGGCAGCAACAACATTATTCAAGTTTAATTTTGCTAATCTCTTCCAGATTGGCTGGTTCACAGTTATCACACTTGTTATTACATTCTGCATTATCGATATGTTTGATACAATTGGAACACTCGTTGGTACAGCTTCAAGAGCAGGTATGGTTGACGAAAAGGGTAACATGCCAAAGATGAGAGAAGCTCTTCTTTCAGATGCTGTTGGTACAGTAGTTGGTTCTTGTACAGGTACATCTACAGTTACAACATTCGTTGAATCTGCATCAGGTGTTGAGGCAGGTGGACGTACAGGTCTTACGGCTCTTGTAACAGGTATCATGTTCCTGCTTTGCATGTTCCTTGCTCCAATCGCAGCAATCATTCCTGCAGCAGCAACATCTTCAGCACTTATCTATGTTGGATATCTGATGTTAACAGGACTTAAGAAGATTGATTTCGATAAGATGGAAGAAGGTCTTCCAGTAGCAATCATGCTTATTGGTATGCCAATCTCAGGATCAATCGGACATGGTATTGGTCTTGGACTTGTAAGCTACGCAATCATCTGTGTACTTAAAGGAAAGGCTAAGGAAGTTTCAGTTCTTACATATGTAATTTCAGCAATCTTCCTTATCAAGTTCTTCCTTATTGTGTAGTCTTTATATAAGAACTATATAGAAAATGAGACACCCCGAAGTTTATGGCTTCGGGGTGTTTTGATTTTAATTGCGTTGTTTTGGGCGTCAAAGTTCACATTTTCTTCTTTTTTGACGTTGCGCTTTCTTACAAAAACTAGAAGGCACTAAATGTTTACTTCTTCTTTCCAATCATCCAAGGCGCAAAGCGATTAATAAGTATTGCACTAACAGATGAGAGAAGCATTGCTACCCACATGATATTAAATATAAAGAAGTAATCCTTGGCGCGGGTAATATACTGATTGAAAAATACAGCAACAAGATTGCCAGCAAATAAATAATAAAAATTCAAATGCGTAATCATGATGATCAATGAATTCTTCCCCCAGAACGTGAGTAATCTGATTGAAGGAATATTGTTGCAAATCAGGTAAAGTCCTATTGTTCCAAGATAAGCACATAAAATAAATAAAACAGGATTACCGAAGTTTAAATTGTGCAAATCAGGATTGATATTCTTAAATGAAAGAGGAATATCAACTGTCAGCAGACATAAACCTGCAATAATTTGTAATATAGAAGAAGTTATATTTCTTTCTTCTGAGCCAAACAATGACGGCAAAGAAGATAACTTTGCGCCCATGAGATAACCAGGTACCAAGAATATCTGGCAAAGCATGCCTCGAAGTATAACAACAGGCCAGTTTAAGAAAAATAAAAGCGTAAGATTATCCTTGCTTGCTGCATATGTATCTTTCAAGAAGTGACATGAAGTGAGGCCGATAAGGGCTGTAACAATACCAACTCCAAATACCAATAACATATTATTTTTAATCCTACTAACACCAACAATCAGAAACAGAATAACCTCTGAAACAAAAAGAGTAGGGAGAAACCATAATGGTCCGCTACCTGCAAATGAGAGGGTACAGACTGCATTGATCTTCAAATCATTAAAACTAATCTGTTTCAAATAAACACTTATAAAATCAATCACAGTATAGAAGATACTGAATATACAATAAGGTACGATTATAGTGCGAAGCTTTTTGCTTACAAAGACTTTGAAAGAATCAAAAAAATTCAATGAAACATCGGAAGACGTATTTTCCAAAGTTTTTTTATCGTCAGCAAGTCTCATAAGAATACCTGAAACTATAAAGAAAAGTGGAAGGTGAAATGAGAATATATAAGTTATTATCTTGTCATTTACAAAAGTGGCATGTCCAAGAACAACAAGGAAAATGCCGATTCCTTTGAGCATATCGAGTGTGTTATTTCTTTTCATACTGTCTCCACTGAAGTCTAAAATAATCAATCTATCATAAAACTAACAGATGAAATCAATCCAATTAATTTCCAATGAAATAAATTATAGCATTTTTGTGCATTGTACACTATAATAGAAATGATATTTTGTTAATAAAGGTTAAGCAGATGAAGATTACAGATATTTACAATAATAAGAGGAAGAGCGTTTTATCCTTTGAGATTTTTCCTCCAAAGAAGGATGATGAATTAAAGGATATCGAACCAACTCTTGATATTTTAAGTGAGCTTAAGCCAGATTACATCAGCGTAACATTTGGTGCAGGTGGAAGCTCTAACAACAATAAGACAATTGAACTTGCAAGAAAGATTAAGGATGTATATCATATCGAACCAGTAGTGCATCTGACATGTCTTGCTTATACAAAGTCAGAGATAGATGAATTTGCGAAGGCTATTGCAGATGCTGGTATTGAAAATGTGCTTGCCCTTCGTGGAGATGTCAATCCAAACGCTCCTGCCAAGGATGACTTTAGATATGCATCAGAACTTATAACATACCTTAAGGAAACAACAGATTTCTGTATAGCAGGTGCATGTTATCCAGAGGATCATCCAGACAGCCCAAATCATGTAGTGGAGATGATTAATCTTAAGAAGAAGGTGGATGCTGGTGCAGACATTCTTTTGTCACAGCTCTTCTTTGATAACAAGAATTATTACGCATTTGAAGAGGATGCAAGAATCGCAGGAATTAATGTGCCAATTACACCAGGTATTATGCCTGCAATTAAGGCAGCGCAGATTCAGCGTATGATTACAACCTGTGGAGCGGTGCTTCCAGAGAAGTTTAAGAAGATTATTGATAAGTACGGCGAGAACAGTGAAGCGATGTATGATGCTGGTATGGCTTACGCTATGAGCCAGATTATAGATTTGCTTACAAATGGTGTGGATGGAATTCACCTTTATACTATGAACAATCCAAAGGTTGCGCGTACTATTTGTGATGGAATCAAGAATATAGTTAATGTTTAAGGAGAATGCCAGATGGGTGAAAATAAAGCAGAGTTAACAAGAAACAAGCTTTTAATAATAATTCTTCTCGTTTTAGCGGTACTCATTATCGTATTTGGTATTATCTTCAGTTTTGCTCAGAATGATAAGAGAGACTGGGACAGCATGAAGGCTGGTGACGAAGTTGAAGAAACTGCGGCGGATTATCCATTTAACGATGGAAAAATTGCCAAGGAAGGTTTCGGTGATATCAAATCAATCGTGCTAAGGAATTCTGCGGATACTATGCAGGACAGATACACATATGAGATTAGCGTTGGTAAGGATGGCACTTATTTCTCATGTATGTACTATGTAGATGGTGAGAAGGTGGTTGTTGAAAATGAGACCATTAACGCATCAAGACTTACTGATATTACTAACATAATCGACAGATATACAATTGCTACAACAATTAGAAATTATAGAAAAGATCCAAACAGCGTTCAAATCGCAGGTGATGATGATCAGGCTCTTGAGATTACATGGGCTGACGGAGATTTTCTCAATGTAGGATTTCCAAATGGAGCAGGTCCTGCACTTAAAAAGTACTTTGCAGAACTTGCTGAGTGGATGAATTCAGAGGCAGAATAGGAGAAAAATAATGTCAATCAGAATACATAATTTCATGGGAAGATTCGGATGGGAGATGCAGAAGAGATTCCCAATGCTTAGTGCAAATATGTATCTCAAACTTCAGTTCTTAAGCAGAGCTAAGTCTCAGAAGAGATACATCAACTACTTTATGAGCAAGGAAGTTCCACCTCATCCACTTGTAGTAAATCTTGAGACAATTAACAGATGTAATTCTACATGTGCATTCTGTACAGCTAATAAAAATGCAGAGAAAAGACCATACTGTCGTATGGAAGATGAACTTTTCTATAATATAATTGATCAGCTTGCAGACTGGGGATATAAGGGACATCTTACACTTTATGGAAATAACGAGCCTTGGCTTGATACACGTATTGTGGAATTCCATAAATATTGTAGAGAGAAGCTTCCTGAGTCATTTATTTTCATGTCAACTAACGGATTGCTTCTTGATATTGACAAGGTAAAGTCAGTAATTCCATACGTTGATCAGCTCATCATCAACAACTACTGCATGGACATGAAGCTTCATGACAATGTTAAAGAGATTTATGATTACGCAAAGGCTAATCCGGATGAATTCAAGGATGTAGAGATTCTTATTCAGATGAGATACATGGAAGCAGTTCTTACAAACAGAGCTGGTTCAGCACCTAACAAGAAGAATGATGTTAAGATTATCAAAGAAACATGTCTGATGCCATTTACAGATATCTTTATCTTCCCAGATGGAAGAATGGGTATCTGCTGTTGCGATAACTTCGAGGTAACAGAGTTGGCTGACCTTAAGACAGATCCAATCGACAAGGCATGGAATTCTGATAAGTACAAGCAGGTAAGAGAGGCAATCAAGGACGGCAGACAGCAGTGGCCATTCTGTAAGTATTGTGATTTTATTGACGCAGGTCTTAGAATGGATGCGGTATCGGATGTACTTGCTGGCAGAGAGATGCATGGAGCAAGACAGTCTCTTACAAGAAAGAAATAATTGATTAACAGAATGCACCAAAACCAGCGTTTGGTGCATTTTCCATAAGAGTATGAGTATAGAAAATATTAAGAATAACAACTTAATAAAGTCGGCAATAGTTATGGGACTGATTACTCTTGTTTTGGAGATTTTCGCATTTAACTTTTCTACATGGTACAGCAAAGGCGCCCAAACTATTACTTTGGCAACAGATGTTGTAACAGCTTCAACAGCATCCTCGGAGAATGTGGAGCAGGAAGAGTTTTGGACCTATGAGACAGAAACCTTTGAAGTGAATTGTGATGTACGAAACGTTGAGGTGAAGGGTTCACTTTATTATGATCAGGCCAATATTTTTGTAATTCTTACGGATGCAGGAGATGAATGTGAGTATATTACTCCATCCTATTCCATGGTCAATGGGGCAAAGCGTTCGGGCTTTTCTAATATTTACCCATTTGGAGAGGTTCATACAATTAAGGTTCGTGTGGAAACTTTGGCGGGTTGCCCTGGATATATAGATTCGATTACGGCCAATGCGCACATTCCACTTGATATGAAACCAATAAGAATGCTTGTTGTATTTATGATAATCTGGTGCGGTTATCTTGCATTTTCAAAATCATCAGTACATGAGGTGTACTGCGACAGAGTTTGTGCATGGCAGTGGGTTTTAACTCTTGCAATAATTGTGATTATGATGGTGATTGGAGTTAAATTATCCAAGAGTGATAAATTGCTTTTAACCACACCGTGGCCACATCACAAGCAGTATCAGGAATTGGCCAGAAGTCTTAAACAAGGTACTGTGGAGATGATTGAGCAGACTGTGGACCAGGGACTGCTTGAAGCGGCCAATCCGTACGATACAATAACACTCTATGCTAATGGGGTTGATTATGCGAGAGAGTACGCATTTTACAATGGGAAATATTATGCGTATTTTGGAATAGTTCCGGAGATTTTATTTTATTATCCATGTCTGCTTATTACGGGACAGGATTTGCAAAACCATCATGTAATGGGAATTTTATCCATACTATTGGTATTGTCGGTGTTCTGGCTTGTGGCAGAATTGATTGGGAAATATGCAAAGAGTTTCCCTTATTTCTATTACCTGATTATAAGTGTTGCGGCAACAGGAAGTGCTAATTTTGTATATCTGATTGCAAGACCAGATATATACAATGTACCCATCCTTGCGGCAGTAACATTTACAATATTTGGAATGGCATGCTGGTTAGAGGTTACCAGTACCAAGAAGATTTGGATAAGAAGAAGCATGCTGTGCCTTGGTGCATTGTCTATGGCGCTTGTAGCTGGATGCAGACCACAACTTCTGCTCTTATCGGGAGTGGCACTAATTTGGTTATTTTTTGAAGATGGATGGAAGAGTCGAAAATTATTTACCAAGGCTACTTTGGTGGATACAGTGTTGTTTGTTATGCCATATGTTCTTGTGGCAATACTGGTATGTTGGTATAACTTTGCACGATTCGGAAATATACTGGATTTTGGTGCGACATATTCGCTGACAACCAATGACATGAACAACAGAGGTTTCAACATGAACAGACTACTTAGAAGTCTGTACTGTTTCTTGCTTCAGCCAGCCAATATCAATACGGATTATCCATACCTAATGGCGAGTGAAGTCGGTGGAAATTACATCGGAAGATTTCTTCGTGAGTATACATATGGAGGAATATTAGTGGCCAATGCCATGATGATGTCGTTGTGGATTGGACTTGTGGCAGGTTTTAAAAAGGTTGATAAAAACATAAAGATACTAGTGATTTATCTGCTTGCATCTGCCCTGATTATTGCTTCCTTTGATGCCAATGGAGCTGGAGTTATATACAGATACACCTGTGATTTCGCTCCTGCTTTTATTATTGCAGCGGTAATCATGTGGATTGTATTTTTGGATAAATCACGCAATGTAATTAATTATTATGTTGCTGCAAGAATAGCTTACATCTGTGTAGTAGTGGCACTTGCTTATACACTGTTAACTTTTGTTGCTTCAGGCGGGGAAATCTGTCTTGAAAATGATAACAAGCAGCTGTTTTACATGATTGGGGATTATTTTAAATTCTAAGTGACGGGGAGTTATGATAGATAGCAAAACATCGAGATTTTTTAAGGGAATAGCGATACTTATGGTTATCGGTTCACATTTTGCTGCGGGCATGTATGTGGAACCTGTAAGACCGGCTGCAAGAGATTTTGTTGCATCTCTTGGCAGTTATGGTGTAGATATATTCTTCTTGTTGTCGGGCTATGGCTTGGTTAAATCTGCAAACAAAAGTGGAATAACCAAGGAATTTGTTCTAAGAAGATTTGTCCATACGTATCTTCCATATATTGTGATAATAGGCCTGTGTGAAGTGTTCTCCGACAGGCGTGTGACGGACGTAAAATCGCTGGTTAATTTGATAACAGGCGGTGATTACTGGTTTATGCATGTTTTATTTTTTATGTACATCGCATTTATGATTGTGTACAGGGTAAATGTGCTTAAGGAAGTAGTTATCACTGTAATAATCTTGGGGTACACATTGTACCTGTACAAGGATGGACGAATCGCATTCTGGGTTGTGTCCAACGGCGCATTTCTTATAGGAATTTATGCAGCCACCTTCGAGGGGAAAATCGGCGAAGTAGTAAAGGCAAAGACAAAGGAATTCACAGATAAATTGCAGTTTGGGAATATCTGCCTTACCATGATTGGGTTTGGAATTATGCTTGCGGCCTGGTTCTCATATTCGGACATGGGTGGAATTGTTGCCCAGACCATTATGAATATGAGCTTTACTTTAGCTGTGCTTGGTATATGTCTTGAAGTGAAGGGCGGCGGAATTATTGTTCCGGCTCTTGGTAAGTACACTTTGTACATATATTTGCTGCATATGAGACTGTTTTGGTTGATTGTGCCATTTATTCCTGAATGGAGTTATGCTAAAGTTGCAGTAGTTGCAGCAACGATATCAGTTGCACTTTGTATGGTGGCTGGCTGTGTTATGAATTTGGGTTTTGAATGGATTCTTAAAAAGGCTGGAGCCAAATAGATATTAAGAGGGAAAGTGACTTCCGATTGTCGGAAGGGAGATAGTTATGAAGAAGATTATTAGTGTGCTCATACTTGTTCTTTGTATGGCAGTTTTATGTAGTTGTGGTAGCACAGCTATTCAGAATCCTGTGGAAAATGAGTCAGCTCAGGTTGATGAAGCTGCAATTGCAGAAGAGGAAGCTAAAGCAGCTGAAGAAGCAGCTAAGGCAGAGGAAGAAGCAAAGAAGGCGGAAGAAGCTAAGGCTGCGGAGGAAGCAAAGGCAGTTGAAGAGGCTAAGAAGGCAGAGGAAGCGAAGGCCGCAGAAGAAGCACAGGCCGAGCAAGATAATACGCTTTCTGAGGCTGACCAGAAACTTTACAGTGGACTGGACGAGAAAGTAGATTTCTCAAAGATTACAAGATATGACGAAAAGAAGACTATGTATACTCAGCGAGGGGCTAATATAAGAAAAGGTCCTTCAACTGATTTTGATAAAGTGGGTTATTTTGATACAAATAAAGAATTGTCAGTAATCGGATGCTATGAGGAAAAAGGCTGGTATCTTATTGAATATGGTGAGACCTGCGCATTTATCAGCAATAGACTTGCGGATGACAATAAAGTAGACCTGGATGCTCTTAAGGCACAGGCTGAGGCGGAGTCTATGGCTAAAATTCAGGCAGAGAAGGCTGCACAGGAAGCTGCAGCACAGGCGGCAAATCAGGCACCAGCGCAGGAAACTCAGAAGCAGGCGGCAGCACCACAGGCAACTATGCCAGCGGCAGGAATTCTCTTTATCGGTGATTCAAGATGTGTACAGATGAGAGAAGCTGTAGGCGGTGGAAACAGCTCATGGATATGTGAAAATGCCAAGGGATATAACTGGTTGGCGGAAAAGGCTATCGGACAGGCAGATCAGTGTGTTGGAAAAGGAACAAAGGTTGTAATATGCCTTGGTGTTAACGATACAGGTAATGCAGGTAACTATGCGGCACTTGTCAATCAGAAGGCGGCAGAGTGGGCTGGCAGAGGTGCTAAAACTTACTTTGTATCAGTTAATCCTGTTTGGGAGAATCCATGGGTAACTGAGGACCAGGTTATAAACTTTAACAGCTACATCGCAGGTCAGTTGTCGGGAGTAAGATATATCGATACTCATTCATGGCTTGCAGCCAATGGATACTATCTGGTTGATGGACTTCATTATGATACAGCTACCTATATTAACATTTTCAACTTGATTGTAGGTTCGTTGTAAGAGACGACGCATATTTTAAAGTTGTCTTGTAGACTGCCTGAAAAGCGTGTATAAATGTTTAAGTTTGAATTGGCTAATTAGTTTTATAAGCTGATTTGTATATCAAGGTTATTTAGATGCAGAGTGATACCGTGAAAAGGTTATGACTCTGCATTTTGGACTTTAAAGAGAGGAGGCAGACTATGGCAAGGAAATATGAAATTGATATGTGCGAAGGTCCGTTGCTTGGAAAAATATTGTTATATACCTTTCCGCTTATGGCAGCAGGTATCTTACAGCTCTTATTCAATGCGGCGGATATGGTTGTGGTGGGACGATATGCTGGAAGCGATGCCCTTGGAGCAGTTGGCGCGACAAGCTCGCTTGTAAATCTTCTTATCAACGTATTCATGGGACTTTCGGTGGGTGCCAATGTTGCGGTGGCTCATTATTATGGTGCAAAGAGATATGAAGAACTGTCAAACAGCGTGCATACAGCAATAACTATGGGTATCTTAGGTGGATTTATTCTGCTCTTTGTTGGCTGGTTTGCTTCTGCTCCGATGCTTAGAATCATGGGAACACCTGAAGAGATTCTGCCACTTTCGGTTAAATACATAAGGATATATTTCCTAGGTATGCCGGTCATGCTTTTGTATAATTTTGGTGCGGCTATTTTAAGAGCTATAGGTGATACAAAGCGTCCGCTCTACTATTTGCTTGGCGCTGGTGTGATCAATGTCGTTCTTAATCTGATATTTGTAATAGGTTTTGGAATGGGTGTTGAGGGAGTTGCTCTTGCAACGGATATTTCACAGGTGTTCAGTGCAGTTCTTATTGTGAAATGCCTCATGAATATGGATGGACCATGTAAACTTGATATTAAGAAACTTAGGCTGGATAAGTATGAGATAGGAAGAATTGCACGAGTTGGTTTGCCTGCGGGATTTCAGGGAGCACTGTTTTCTGCGTCTAACGTATTGATTCAGTCCAGTGTAAACTCCTTTGGTGCGACGGTTGTAGCAGGTAATACCATCACTAGCAATCTTGAAGGCTTTGTATACAATTCGATGAACGCATTTTACCAGACTTGTCTAAGTTTCACTGGGCAAAATGCGGGAGCTAAAAGGTTTGACAGAGTACAGAGGGTATTACTCATTTGCCTGGCAAGTGTAACGGTGACTGGACTTGTGATGGGATTTGCGGGATTTGCATGCGGCAGACAATTGCTTGGAATTTATTCCAAATCGCCAGAGGTAATCGAATATGGTATGAGGCGAATGGCAGTTATCTTTCCAACATATTTCTTATGTGGATTTATGGAAGTTTTGGTAGGAACTTTGCGAGGACTGGGATTCTCGATTATGCCAATGCTAGTGTCACTAACAGGTGCATGTTTCTTTAGAGTGGTGTGGATACTGACTATTTTCAGGATGAGTCCATCTCTTGAAAGACTGTATATTTCATATCCGATTTCATGGACTATTACATCTCTTGTGCACATAGCATGTTTTATACTTGTAGCGAGACCAAAGTTTATGAAGATGGCGGGCGGGGACTGAGTTAAAAGCTGTCTATGCTGCATTAGAAAAACTGTTTACGTGCGCGTGACACTTGCGTATTTATATGATAAAATAAATTCTGTGTGGGCAACTATGGAGAAATGCATGATTGGATGCGCATTTTGCTGTAGTGAACCTGCGGAATGGAGATTAATATGAAGAAAGCTTTAGTTATTGGTGCAGGACCAGCGGGTCTTACTGCAGCCTATGAATTACTGGATAAGGGAGAGGACATCGAGGTAATCGTTTTCGAAGAAAGCGAGCATATGGGTGGTATCTCTAAAACAGTAACATATAAGGGAAACCGTATGGATATGGGAGGACACAGATTCTTCTCTAAAGTCCCAGAAGTAAATGAGTGGTGGGATAAGATGCTTCCTATGCAGGCAGCTCCTGCAGCAGATTACAAGACACTTGGAATCAATGTGCCACTTGCAAGTGAGGGACCAGATCCAGAAAAAGAAGATCATACAATGCTCACAAGAAGAAGAGTATCAAGAATTTTCTTTGATAAGAAATTCTACGATTATCCTATTTCACTTAAGCTTGAAACATTTACTAACATGGGCCTTATCAGAACTATGGTAGTTGGTTTCAGTTATATTGCAAGTGCAATTCATAAGAGAAAAGAGAACAGTCTTGAGGACTTCTATATCAATCGTTTTGGTAAGAAACTTTATGGTATGTTCTTTGAAAGATATACAGAGAATCTTTGGGGACGTCATCCAAGCGTAATCGCGCCAGACTGGGGCAGCCAGAGAGTAAAGGGATTATCAATTGTAGCTATTCTTAAGGATATGTTTGGAAAGATGCTTCCAGGCAAGAAGAACAGAAAGGTTGAGACCTCTCTTATTGAAGAATTTAAATATCCAAAGCTTGGTCCTGGACAGTTATGGGATGTTACAGCTGAGGAGATTGAAAAGAAGGGCGGAAAGATCCTTCGTAATCATCAGGTAGTGGGTATCATTAAGGATGCCAATAACCACATCACAGGCGTGAAGGTTATGCATGATGGTAAGGAAGAAGTATTTGAAGGCGATTACATCATATCTTCTATGCCAGTTAAGGATCTTGTAGCTGGTATGAATGATGTGCCAAAGCAGTATGCAGATATTGCAGCAGGCCTTCCATACAGAGATTACATCACACTTGGTGTACTCGTACCAAAGTTACTTCTTCAGAATAAGACAAAGCTTAAGACTATTGGAAATATCATTCCTGACAACTGGGTTTATGTTCATGACAAGGGTATCCAGATGGGACGTTTCCAGGTATATAATAACTGGTCGCCTTACATGGTAAAGGATCTTGAGAATACTGTCTGGGTAGGACTTGAATACTTCTGTTATGAGAATGACGAGTGGTGGAATATGACTGAAGATCAGTTCGCTGATTTTGCTATTCAGGATATGGTTAATCTTGGACTTATTGCTGACAAGAGCGAAGTAATTGATTACCACGAGGAGAAGGTTAAAAAAGCATACCCAGCATATTTCGACACGTATGCTCAGATGGATGAACTTGTTGAGTACTTAAGTGCAATCGACAATCTCTACTGCGTTGGACGTAATGGTCAGCATAGATACAACAACCTTGATCATTCTATGTGTACTTCTTTTGAAGCAGTTAAGAACATTCTTAGCGGTGCAACAGATAAGAGTAACGTATGGAGCGTTAACACAGAGAAAGAATATCATGAATCGAAGTCGTAATTAGCTAGTACGTGAGCTTTGACAGTAATGGTGTGTTAGCTGAAGATACGTATACTTGGAGCTGTTGACGGTACCGATACGTTATCTAAAATTTATTATTTTACTTGCTTATATACAAGAGACAGGTTTTTAAGCACCTGTCTCTTGTGGTTTGATAGAATTAAGTGTTGATTGCGTAGGAAACAATGGTTAGTGGTACTTTCCTCTGTACGGATGGACAACTTGGGGTGTGGTTTTACGTAGGGACTGCAGGGATTTTATAGGTCCTACGCTTATGCTGTCTGTTTTGTGATTGGTTATACGTAGGAGGCGCGGGGAAATGACAAATTCTCTGCAAAATGAGTCTTCCGTAAACAAGCTAGTGCGGAGAATATGGTGGCGTACACATATTTCTACGTAGACAGTAACCATAAGAAAAGCAATAGTGCAGAGAAATAGTGGAAAAGCGAGAAAATCTATGATTTACACACTGACATTTAACCCATCGCTGGATTATGTTGCATACGCAGATGATCTTGCAGAGGGAGCAATACACAAAATTTCAGATTATGAGTTGTTCCCTGGCGGAAAAGGCATCAATGTGTCACAGGTTCTCAAGGAATTGAATGTAGCCAGTGTTGCATGGGGATTTACAGCAGGTGTAACGGGAGAGAGTTTGAAGAAACTTCTCGATGAAAAAGGGATTAATTACGATTTTATAGATTTACCAGATGGTTTAACAAGAATTAATGTTAAGCTTAGACGACATATTAACAAAATAGAAAATGAGTTAGCTCAAATTCAAGATTGCATAGGAAATGACACAACAGAAACTGACTTCAATGGTACAGGACTTATCATAACAAACGAAGTTATCAGTGAATTAAAAGAAAAGATAACCAAGTTATCAAAAGACGATATGCTGGTTATCTCAGGAAGCGTTCCATCAAGTGTTTTGCCAGAGACTTTTGCTGAGGTACTTGATGAAGTGGACAAGACAGGCGCGAAGCTTGTTGTGGATTTAACTGGCGACTATCTTGAAGTGGCACTTAAGCATAAGCCGTTTCTGGTTAAGCCAAATGAAGAAGAATTAAAAGACTTTTTAAGTAATATACACAAAAATTTAACAAATATAAGAGATAATGGATTAGACATGATGGCCGAGCAACTTAAAAATATGGGTGCCGTCAATGTCTTAGTGAGTCTTGGAGAAAAAGGAGCTTTCCTGCTTACAGAGGAAGGAGAGCGTTTTGATATGAAGCCACCTGTTGGAGAGGTGGTTAATACCGTGGGAGCGGGGGATTCCATGGTAGCAGGCTTTATAGCGGGAATGTGTAAGTTTAAGTCAGGAATAAGTCTTGAGTGTGATTCTGCGACAACTCAAAACTATGAGCAGGTGCTTAAACTGGCTGTTTGTTCAGGTAGTGCCAGCGCATTTTCAAAAGGCCTTGCAAAAAAAGAAACAATTGAGAGGTTGTTAAATGGATTTTAACGAGTTTGAATATGAAGCTGATGACAGCTACAGACAGGAACGTCTGGAGAGGCGCGCCCAAATGAAGGAGGCAAAACGCCTTCAGGAGAAAAAACGTGCTTACATCAGAAAACTGATACCGTTTGTGATAATTGGTGTAATAGCGGTAATTGCCATAATTGCAGTGTTGATTTGGGGAATTAAATCGTTACTTAGCGGAGACCACAAAAAGCCTGATGATAATAATCAGGAGGTGGTTACTGAACAACAGGTATCAGAGGAAGAAACAATACCAGAGGAAATTGTAGTTGATTCAAAGCCACAGGTGGCAAACATGTTGCCAACTACGGTAGAGCGCCCGAATATGATTGAGGGTTACAGCGTTGATGCATCGACAGCTTCCAAGGCAATTTCAGAGGACGAAGTTCAAAGTCAGTATGCATCAATAATCAATGCAACCACAGGCAAGGTTCTGGCAACTAGAAATGGCGCAGACCGCATGAATCCAGCGTCCATGACAAAGGTTATGACTGTTTTGGTGGCCAGTGAACATATAACTGATCTTGAGGATGAGTTTACGGTTACTATAGAAGATACGGATTTTGCGTATCTTAATGACCTTAGCTGTGCGGGCTTTGGCGCAGGCGATACAGTTCCGGTTAAGGATCTTTTGTATGGTGCTATCATGCCATCAGGTGGCGAGTGTTGTCATGCGCTCGAAAGATACGTTGCTGATTCAGAAGAAGAGTTCATACAGATGATGAATGATAAAGTGGCAGAACTTGGATTGACGGGTACGCATTTTACGAATTCCGCTGGACTCTACAACGAGGATCATTACACGACGCTTTATGACATGTCCATGATCATGAAGGCTGCTATTGAAAATGACATATGCCGTGAGGTTTTGCATGAGCATATACACACGACAGTGCCGGTTGCAGATCATGAAGAGGGGTTGGAGCTCTCTAACTGGTTCATGCGTCGTATCGAGGATAAGTACAAAAAGACTGAGGTAATGGGAGCAAAAACCGGATATGTATTCCAGTCAGGAAACTGTGCTGTAAGTTATACAATTGGGGATGATGGCACAGTTTATATTTGTGCGACAGGCAATGCTCACAGTGCATGGCGAGCAATATTTGATCATGTGGCGTTGTACGAGAAGTACGTTAATAATTAAGCATTTAGTGTATAAATGCTAAAAGAGAATTGGGGTTTATAATGCAACTTAGGGGTAAGAATATCTGCGCGGGTTATGCATTTGGCAAAATAGCCATACATAAGAAGCAGGAATCGGTGGTGGTTCGCCGCAGATGCAAAGATTGTGCAGAAGAGATAATAAGATTTGACGAGGCAAGGAAAAAGGCGAAAGCGGAATATGAAGAACTGTTTATAAGAGCTCTTGCGGAAGTAGGAAATAACAACGCGTCACTGTTCAAGGCGGATGTAGTGCTTTTGGAGGATGCGGATTATATTGAGTCGGTAAAAAACATTATTAATACACAGAAGGTTAACGCGGAGTACGCAATCGCTGTGACCATCGATAATTTCACCAAGATGATGTCGGCACTTGATGATGAATATATCAAGGAAAGAGCGAAGGATGTCGCGCAGGTATTTAACCGTGTGATTGGGATACTGGGTACTGGAACGGGTGAAAATGGCGCCTATGATGAGCCAGTGATTTTACTGGCAGAAGATTTGACACCTAGTGAGATAGTAATGTTGGATAAGTCAAACATTATCGGTTTTGTAATCGCAGAGAGTAGCAGTAATTCTCATACAGCGATTTTATCCAGAAGTTTAAATATTCCTTCGTTGATAGGTGTAGATTTGCATGGTTTCGTAGACAAGAGTGGAAAGATTTCGTTGGGTGATGAAATTCTGCCGGAGTACGAAGGAAAGATGGCGATTCTTGATGGATACAGCGGAAGACTGATAGTTGAGCCTAATGATGAAGAGATTGAACTTTACGATAAGAGAATGAAAAAGGAAGCTCATAATAAGAAGCTTTTGGATGTGATGAAGGGTAAGGAAACAGTTACGAAATCAGGTGTAAAGGTAAATCTTTATGCTAATATCAATGACGAGCAGGATGTTATTTCTGCACTTATTAACGATGCTGAGGGTGCAGGACTTTATCGTTCAGAATATCTGTACATGGGCAAAAATTACGAACCATCTGAGGGTGAACAGGTGGCGATGTACAGAAGAATTGTTGAGAACATGGGTGGAAAATGTCTCATCATCAGAACTGCAGATATAGGTGCAGACAAGCAGCTTCCGTATATGGATTTTGACGCAGAAAATAATCCAGCCCTCGGTTACAGAGGAATACGAGTATCTCTTGATAAGAGAGAAATGTTCATGACTCAGCTTCGTGCAATATATCGTGCAAGCTACTATGGCAACATTGCAATCATGTTTCCTATGATTACTTCTGTCGAAGAAGTACAGGAGATAAAAGCAATTGTTGATGAGATAAAGTCGGAACTTAAAGAAGAAGGTTATCCGTACAAGGAATGTGAGCTGGGCATTATGATAGAAACCCCGGCTGCGGTTATGATAAGTGATCTTCTTGCAGCAGAAGTGGATTTCTTCTCAATAGGAACCAATGACCTTTCGCAGTATACTCTTGCAGTGGATCGTACAAACGAAATAATTCAGCGGTATTACAATCCTCATCATGAGGCAATTCTTAGACAGATAAAGATGACGATTGACAATGCACATGCTAATCACTGCCGAGTAGGAATTTGTGGTGAGATGGCATCTGATCCAGAGATAGTTAAGAAACTTGTTGAATATGGAATAGATGATATCTCAGTCACACCAGCCAATGTGCTGTTTGTCAGAGAGATAATAAGGAACTTGGAATAAGGGTAGCGTGATTTAAATCCGCGTCGATATTCTACAGGTACCATACATCAAGTCAAGACCAAGCCGGTTTTCGGTGCAAACAGTCTTGACTTGATGTATGGTACCTGCTTTTTTATAGCCAAGCGGATTAAGAATCACTCTGCTTTGGGGCCGAAGCTTTGGGGCGCGTAGTTCTGTTGTATAAGTTGGTGGTTGTTTGGCGGGGTGTACGCAGGAATTGAGTAAAATCGAAGTCTTCTCTGCATAAGTTATTGGCAATTGGGCGAGTTGTGCGTAGGAATGACGGAATTTAGAAGTTTTCGCTGCAATGACTATTGGTAATTGGGTGGACTGTGCATAGGGATAGTCAAGCAGTGAAGATTCCTCTGTCTAAGCTAATGGCGTAGCGTGAGTTTGAGCATAGGGATGGCCTAGAGGAGAAAATCTCTCTGTAGTAGCTGCTTAGGGAATAAGTTTCTGCGCAGAGGAATACAGTAAAGCAGATGATTTCTACGCAAACGGGGAGATTTTTGTGCAAAACAAAGGAAATTAGTGCAAAATAGGCTGCCCTAAATAGATTTTTTTGAAAAAGGTGCAAAAAAATTAATTTCTTCTCTAAAGAAATCTTTGATTACTCCGATAAAGATAGTGAAAGAACAAGAATGACATATTAAAAAATTCTTGAAAACACAGGAAAACCTGAGAAAAGGAGGAGCGAATATGCGTGTAGATTCATTTGCCCAGATTCAGAGCATGTACAATCTGGGAAACAAAAACAAGCAGGTTAAGACAGAGTCGTCAAGAAGCTTCTCTGATCAACTGCAGATTTCCAGCATAGGTAAGGACATTCAGACAGCTAAGCAGGCAGTAGCCGCAGCATCAGATGTTCGTGAAGAACTTGTTGGAGATATTAAGAGTAAGATTGACGCAGGAACTTACAGCGTTGACAGTGACAGCTTGGCGGAAAAGCTTTTTGCTCAGTTTAGCCGCACATTTTAGTACATGTTGCAGTGAAGATGGCGGGATGTAATCATCCCGCCCTTATTTTACTAAAGGTAACAGGAGGATGACTTGTGGCAAGCCTGATGGAAGAATTGATAATTACATTAGAGAAGGAAGTAGAGGAGTACAATAAGCTCCTCGATTTGTCGTTGCGTAAGACACCAGTCATCATCAGTGCAGATTTGGAGGCACTGGCAAAAATCACAGATGATGAACAATTGGCGTTGACCTCATTGTCTCACGTAGATAAGAAACGTGAGGAGTGTATGAAAGACATAGCCAATGTAGTGAACAAGGATGTTAATACCATAAAGCTTGTGGATTTGATTAAGATGCTTGCAGCAAGACCACAGGAGCAGAACAGACTGGCAGCAGTTCATGATAAGCTTTCAGAGGTGGTTGCACAGGTAAGAAGGTCCAACGAGCAGAACAAGCAGTTGATAGAGAGTTCACTGGAGATGGTTCAGTTTGATCTCAATGTCATACAGGCCATGAAAGCAGCACCGGAGACTAATAATTATTCGAAAAATGCGTACTCAACAGGTGCAGTAATGGGAACAGGAAGCGGTGGCTTTGACAGCAGAAGTTAGTAATACGAGGTGATTCCTATGGGAATAATGGGAAGCTTATACATAGGTGTATCTGGACTTCAGACAAGTCAGAACGCACTTAATACAACAGCACATAACGTAGCCAATGCAGAAAACGTAGGATATGTCCGCCAGCAGATTATGCAGGCAACCAATGTTTACAATACAATTCACACAGATATGCATGCTGTTTCAGATCAGCAGGTAGGTCTTGGTGTTGTATATGCAAAGACAAGACAGGTAAGAGACGTATTCCTCGATAATACATATAGAACAGAAGCAGGACGTCTTGGCTTTTATGAAGCAAGTGTAGACGTTTTGGATGAGATACAAAGTTTATTGGATGAAATGAATGGTGAGTCATTCCAGGAATCAATACAGGATTTGTGGAGTGCAGTTCAGGAGCTTGCCAAGGATCCGTCCAGTGCAGTAACCCAAGGACTTTTTATTGAGAGATGCTCAGAGTTCCTTTCAAGAGGTCAGTCTGTATACAGTGGCCTTGCGGAGTATCAGCAAAGCCTTGATACATCGGTTAGAGATCTGGTATATCAGGTTAATAATTACGCTGAAAGAATTAAGACACTTAATGACCAGATAAGATATATCGAAGGTGGTGGATTTGAAGAAGCGAATGACCTTAGAGATGAAAGAAATCACCTTCTTGATGAGCTTGGAAAGATAGCATCAATCACTTATTCGGAAGACTTGGACTCAACAGTTTGGGTGCAGCTTGAAGGTGAAGATTTAGTAAGAGGAGAAATAGCATATAAGATTCTTACTAAGACAGATCCGGCTACAGGCTTTAGCAATGTATTTTGGGAGAAAAATGCAAAATATACCATAGATGGTCTTGGAAACAGAGTTTATTCAGATGAAGAAGCAAGAAAAGCGGCAGTATTTGATTTAAACAGAGTAATTTCCACAGATATAAATACAGATATTGGTAAGTTAAAGTCTACACTTCTTGCAAGAGGTGACCATAAGGGCACGTTTAACGACCTTGACGAAGCAAACTATACCAATGATGTTTCACAGTCGCTTTGTATGAATATAATGGCTGAATTTGATCAGCTTATGCATAACGTAGCAACTACTGTTAATCAGGTGCTTGCTGATGCAGCAAACAGAGCTACAGCATTGAATCCTAATTCAACATATCTGAGAGATAGCAATGGCAATCCTATTCAGGTATTTCAGAAGATTGCAACAGATGGATATGTAAAGGATCCAATTACAGGAGACTATTCATTGCTTGCAGAAGATCCAGATGTAAGAGAAACCTGGTATAGTACAGAAAATCTTCAGATTAACATAGATTTGTTGCAGCAACCAACAAGATTGGGCTTTGTTCTTCCAGATGGAAGCGTTGACTTTGAAACCATGGAACAGTTAAAAGCAGAGTTTATGGATGAGGACAATGTTCTCAATGTCAATGTTAAGAAGAAGAGCAATTTTGTAGAGTACTATTCCGATCTGGTAAGCCAGGTGGCAAATTCTGGATATTTGTATGAATCGATTCTTAAGAATCAGGAAATAACAGTAAACTCTACCAGCAATGCGAGAGAACAGATAATTGGTGTATCAACTGATGAAGAGTTGTCATATATGATAAAATTCCAAAATGCATATAATGCATCATCAAGATACATCAATGTAATAGATGAGATGTTAGAGCACATCATTAATACACTGGGTGCTTAGTTAAGGAGAAGAGCCTATGCCTTCACAGTTTTTTGGATTAAATATAGCCTATACAGGTTTGCTTGGTGCAAACGCTGGACTTAATACAACTGCAAACAATATCTCTAATGCAGAGACAGAAGGATACAGCCGTCAGGAAGTAAATCAGGTAGCGGCAGCAGCTATCAGAACATATACAACTTACGGTTGTGCAGGTGCAGGTGTAGATGTACTTTCTATTGAAAGAATTCACAATGATTTCTATGACCAGAAGTACTGGGCTAATAACACACATACAGGCGAGTATTCCATGAAAGAATACTACATGAATCAGATAGAGGATTACTTCAGAGATGACAGTACAACTGAAGGATTCACAACTGTATTTAACAGAATGATGGATGCTCTTGCAGAGGTTAAGAAAAATCCAGCAAGTGATTCAACTAAAGCTCAGTTTATTGGTATGGCTGACAATCTTACACAGTACTTCAACAGCATGGCTGTCAACATGGAACTGGTGCAGAAGGATGTTAATGCTGAGATTAAGGTTAAGATTGATCAGATTAATTCTTTGGGCGATGAGATTGCGGCACTTAATAAGCAGATTAATGTTATAGAGCTTTCGGGAAGCCGTGCTAACGAATTGCGTGATAAGAGAGCGTTACTTGTAGATGAACTTTCAGCAATAGTCGATGTTGAGGTCAATGAGTATCCAATCGTTGATAGTAACAATCCAGAAAGAGAAACAGGCGGTACACAGTACATTGTTAAGATTGCGGGTGGCCAGCTCTTCATTGATACCAATGACAGCTTTAACCTTAAGTGTATAGCAAAAGAATCGTATGAGAAGACAAATCAGTCAGACATAGACGGCCTTTACGATGTTTACTGGGTATCAAATAAGACAACAGAAGCCCTAGGAGACAAGTTCGATTTGAACAATCCACTTCTTGGTGGTGAACTTCAGGGACTTGTACATATGAGAGATGGTAACAATGGAGAAAACTTCCAGGGAACTGTTACTGATGTCTCTTCTGCTTCAGGTGGTAAGCAGACTATAAAGGTATCTGTTGATTATGATTACCTTAAAGACATTGATAAGTGTACACTTTCAGATACAGGTGGCATTATAAAATTTGCCAATCAGGAATTCTATTATGATGGTTGGTCATATGAATTCGATGGAACAAATTATACTTACACATTTACCATTGATACTGTTAAGAGTGGAGAGGCAGTTGCACCTAATAAATTAGGTAAGGAAGCAGCAATTGGCGCTTCAATCAAATATGAAGGAATACCATATTATCAGCAGCAGTTAAATGAGTGGACACGTATTTTCTCGAATGCTGTAAACAGCATTATGGAGAACGGTTATACATCAGACGGAGAGAAGGGAATTAACCTCTTTACAGGTAATACAGCCACTGACAATGATCAGCTTAAGATAACAACTAAGTACAATGATGCATTAGGAAATAATGTACCTGTAACAGTTAAGGATACAGATGACAGTTATTACAGATTAACAGCTAAGAACTTTACTGTATTAACAGCAATTAAGAAGAATTCAAATCTCTTTGCAACAAAGAAGGATGCTGCAGCTGGTGCAGATGATTATAGTCTTGTAACAGACTTTATGAGCATGACTAAGGATAAAGATGTAGCGAACTACAGAGGCTCTGCGACATGTGAATTCCTTACTTGTGTACTTTCGGATGTTGCACTCAATGGAAACAGAGCAAAGACTTTCCATAACAACTATGAGAATATTGGTAAGTCTATTAACAATCAGAGAGTTGCAATCTCAGGCGTTGATACTGATGATGAAGCAGTTAATCTTGTGAAGTATCAGAATGCATATACTCTTGCATCTAAGATGATTCAGACACTTACAGAGGTTTATGACAGGCTGATTCTTCAGACTGGCGTGTAAAAATTTATAGTTTTGCATAACGGATCTACATATATAATCCGCAGACGCGCTTTCGCTCGTTCAGCTTGCTTACGTTACTAGGGTCGAAAAAACCTCGCCAAGTAACGAGTAGCTTCAACGGTCTGCAGATCATATATGTAGATTCGTTTGGTTAAGAACTATGGAATAAATTATTAGTCACAGCCATTAAGAATATACTGAAGATAACCGATATATAAGGAAACAGAGGAGCACACGGAGGTGCTCTGCGCGATTTCAGAAGGAACTGGAAAGGAGTAGCTATGAGAATAACAACAAAGGTTATACAGAACAACACACTTTCCAATATTAATAATAATAAGATACTTCAGGATAAGCTCAGCAATCAGATGGGTACTCAGAAGAAGATCAATCGACCATCAGAGGATCCGGTAGTTGCTATAAGAGCTTTGAGACTTCGAACTAACGTAAGCGAAGTAACACAGTACTATGAGAAGAATATTCCGGATGCTGAAAGCTGGATGAAGGTGACAGAGGATGCTCTTACAAGCGTGGCAGAATGCGTTACAGATCTCATTACACAGTGTCAGAAGGGTTCATCTGAGAAACTTACAACAGCAGATAGAAATACTATACTAGATTCAATCAAGGCGCTTAGAGATGAAGTGTATGCCACAGGTAATTCTGATTACGCAGGCAGATCGGTATTTACAGGATACAGAACAGATACTACGCTTAAGTTTACAAAAGCTGAAACCAAGCTTTATAGTATAACAGAACAGTTAGAGAGTGGTGCGGTTGATACAATTAAGCATATCGATATTGCAGGACTTGACGGTATAACAGATGTAAATTTTGATTCAGGAACACAAGCTGCTATAACAGAGGCAGAAGTAAAAGAGTATGATGTTCATAGAATCAGACTTGCATATAAGAATCTTGATGATGCAACATCTACAGTTAAGCCATCAATTACATTGTCGGATGGAACTGCTTTAGTAGCTGCAGCAGACATTACAATAATGTCAGAAAATGATACATCAGATCCCTATATCGAAATTACTAAAGATGCTAATAAGGGCAAGGCAATTCTTATTAAAGAAACAGGCGAACTCCTTATAGGCGAAGATATTTATACAAAGCTGATGGATCTTAAAGATGATCCAACAACCACAAATATTAATGAAGGTGAATTCAGAGTAACATACGAGAAGAGTGACTGGGGATTGGGAGATTTAAGACCAGAACACTACTTCGCATGTACAGATAAATCAGATGCGGACGCAGCAAACTGGATTAATTACAATGCATCATATCTTACAGATGTTACGAGAGAAAAACAGACTATAGAATATGATGTAGGACTTAATCAGGCAATCAGAGTCAATACGACGGCTGACGAAGTATTTACTCATGATATAGGCAGAGATGTTGATGATTTGATCAATGTAATGAATGAGATTGCAGAGATGGAAGAGAAGCTTGCACAGCTTAAGGATCTCGCAACACAGTATGAAAATGATCCAGCTAAGGCAGGAGTAATTAAAAATCAGACAGAAGCTGCTAATAAAGCTATGACTTATCTCAATGAGAAGAGACAGGGCTTGTTTGAAGCTAATATCACCAATATGCAGGAACATCTTAACAGAGTCAATTATGCAACAACAGGCTGTGGTACTCGAATGAAGAAACTTGAACTCATTGAAAACAGACTGATGAGTCAGAAGACGTCATTTGAAACATTACAGTCAGAAAATGAGAACGTAGATATAAGCGATGTAGCAATTCAGCTCAGTGGAGCAGAGATGACTTATGAAGCATCTCTTATGGCAACAAGCAAAATATTACAACAGTCACTTGTTAATTATTTGTAAGAATAAGAAAGGACAGGGGTTATGAAAGTAGAAACAAGAATTTTTGGAACAGTAGATATAGATGAATCAAAGATTATCATATTACCAAAGGGTATTGTAGGATTTCCAGAGCTTACAAAGTTCGCAATTATCCATGATGAAGAGAAGGGACCAAAGAATGCAATCAGATGGATGCAGTCTATGGACGAGCCAACATTTGCAATGCCAGTTATCGATCCACTTGTAGTAGTACCAGACTACAATCCTATGGTAGATGATGAGCTCCTTAAGGATCTTGGAGAAATCAAAGAAGACAATACACTTGTACTTGTAACAATTACAGTACCTAAGGATATTAAGAACATGAGCGTTAATCTTCAGGCTCCATTTGTAATCAATGCAGATGAGAGAAAGGCAATACAGATTATCGTAGATACAGACAAATATCCAGTACGTTTCCCTATTTATGACATACTTGAGAAGATGAAGGAGGAGGCGTAATATGTTAGCATTATCGAGAAAGAAAAATGAAGCTTTAGTTATAAATAACAATATCGAGATTACAATCCTTGAAATCAAGGGAGATCAGGTTAAAATCGGTATCAACGCTCCTAAGGAAGTACCGGTATATCGTAAAGAGGTATATGTTCAGATTCAGAAGGAAAATGAAGAGGCCATGAATTCTGATAGCTTGAATGCATTGGCTAATTTCTTCAATAACTAAGCATTGGTCAAATGACACAAATAAGTGTGAGCGAATATTGGTTATAATTTGCCTTTAATTTTATGGGAAAATGACCGATAATAAAGAATAACACAAAAGTTTTGCCGCCAATGCGGTGTTTATTTCACATGGAGGTGAGAGTTATGGCTATTGAACCAATTGGATCTATGACTGCAGCACAGATACAGTCAACAATTAAAGTTCAACCAAAGGTTACGACGGTTGAAGCCGAGAACAAGGATGTTGCCACGGCAGATACTACTCCAATGATAGATGCTACAACTATGGCTGTGGCTAAATCAGCAGAGAGTAATACCAAAGGCGAAGAGAATAGTAATCGTGAGAATACTGAAGCTGAGAATAAAGCTATTAAAGAGATGGTTGATAATATCAACAAGAATATGAAGAATGGCGAAGCGGTATTTGGTATTCACGAAGGAACTAACAGAGTTACTATTAAGATAGTAGACAAAGACACTAAAAAAGTAATTAAGGAATTGCCACCAGAAAGAACCCTTGACATGATTGCCAAGGTTTGGGAGATGGCGGGTATCCTTGTCGATGAAAAGAGATAAGGAGGTATAGATTATGGCAGGAACAAGATTATCCGGACTTATGTCTGGTATGGATACAGAATCTATCATCGAACAGTTGGTAGAAAGTAGAAAGAAAAAAGTTGAGACTACAAAAAAAGCTCAGAAGACTATAAATTATAAGCAGGAAGCTTGGAATACACTTAATACAAAGCTAAAGAATCTCCAGTCAAAATATCTTTCTAATATGAGATTTACTTCTGCTTATGCTAAAAAGACTACTAAAGTATCTAATAGTAGCGCGGCAAGTGTTATTACAGGAGAAGGAGCTACTAATGGCGTCCAGTCGCTTGAGATTAATAAGCTTGCTAAGACGGCATATTTGACTGGTGGTGAGATAAGTAGTGATAAAAGCTTTACAGCTTTATCTTCTATGAAAGATTTGTTGAAAAAACAAAACATAGAGGTTAATTCTGATTTTAGTACAAGCTTTTCTGTAACTAATGGTAATAAAGAATTATCTATTGATGTAGATTCGGCTACAACTATTTCGGATGTCTTAAATAAGTTAAAAGAATTTGGATTAAATGCTAGTTTTGATGAGAAGAATCAGAGATTCTTTATTAGTGCTAAGGAGTCTGGAAAAGCTAATGACTTTACACTGTCTGCAAGTACAGAGGATGGTAGAAAAGCTTTGTCAGCGTTGGGACTTAATTTGCTGGATGATAATTCAGATGGAAAGGGCGCTACCAAAATCAGCGGTTCTAATGCGGAAATAACACTTAATGGTGCAAAGTTCGAGAATTCTAATAATACATTTGATATTAATGGACTTACAATAACAGCTTTAAACGAGACAAAAGAAGGCGAGTCAGTAACCATCACAACTCAGGATGATACAGATGGCATCTATGACATGATTAAGAGCTTTCTTAAGGAATATAATGGTATCATTAATGAGATGGATAAGTTGTATAATGCTGAAGATAGTAAGCTAGAGCCACTTACTGATGATGAAAAGTATGCGATGTCCGATAAAGAAGTTGAGGACTGGGAAAAGAAACTAAGTGATTCTGCACTTCGACGTGATAGTAATCTATCTTCTGCGAGTTCGGCTATGAAGAGTGTTATGTCTGCGGGGGTTGTAATAAATGGCAAAACAATGTATTTAAGTGACTTTGGTATAAATACGCTTAGCTATTTTTCGGCTCCAGACAATGAGAAAAATGCATACCATATCGATGGTGATTCTGAAGATGGAGATACATCAGGAAATGCAGATAAGCTTATGAGTATGATTTCTAATGATCCATCGACAGTAATAACATTCTTTACTAAGTTATCGCAGAATCTGTATGGTAAGATGTCAGATATGTCTAAGTCTGTAGATGGTTATAGAAGCTATGGTAGTTTTTATGATGACAAGAAGATGAAATCTGATTACACAAACTATAATTCTAAAATTTCTGATTTGGAAGATAAGCTTAATGCATATGAGGATAAATGGTATAGTAAGTTTTCTAAGATGGAGACAGCTATGGCAAAGATGCAAAGTAATACTAGTGCAGTAACAGCTTTACTTGGAGGTTGATAAATAATGGCTTTACCTAATGCCTATGCTCAA
Source organism: Lachnospiraceae bacterium (assembly GCA_045627645.1). GTDB lineage: Bacteria > Bacillota > Clostridia > Lachnospirales > Lachnospiraceae > Colinaster. The sequence continues at coordinate 1,778 of JAZQOC010000049.1, read as the reverse complement.
TACAATAATAATAAGGTTATGACTGCCTCTCCTGCAGAACTTACACTTATGTTGTATGAAGGAGCAATAAAATTTTGCAATATAGCTATTAAGGCCATCGAAGAAAAGGATATTCAAAAAGCGCATACAAACATAATTAAAGTTCAGAGGATAATTGATTATTTAAGACAAACATTGGATATGAGTTATGCGGTTGCACAGGACTTTGAGAATATTTATTCTTATTTATCTGAGCGCCTTGTCGAGGCTAATATAAAGAAGAATAAAGATATTTTGAACGAGGTTAATGGACATCTTCATTCGGTTAGAGATAATTGGAAGGAAGTAATGAAGAAGACTAAGGGTGTTACAGATGAAGAATAGTCTTGATTTATTAGAAGAAAGCCTTGATATGAAGATAAAAGTTCTTCAGGATATAGAAGAATATAATCAGGTTCAAAAGGAAGCGTTTGAAAAAGAAAGTCCAAGTATGGAATCTTTTGACGAAGCAATTGAAAAAAAAGCAGAGCTTATTGAAAGATTAGAAAAGTTGGATGAAGGATTTGAAAGTCTTTACAATAAGATTTCAGATGATATTGTAAATGATAAAGATAGATATGCAGAAAAGATAAAAGATATTCAGAAAAAAATATCAATTATTACAGAGTTGAGCGTATCTGTGCAAGCTTCGGAGGCTAGAAACAAGAAACTTGTAGAAGCATATTTTGCAAAAGAACGACAGGATGTAAAAAATGGTCGTGTTGGATCTAAAGCAGCGTATGATTATTACAAGAATATGTCGGGGATGAATGTGGCTGGTCCACAGTTTATGGATAGTAAAAATTAGATATATATATTTTTTTTAGTTTTGCTATAAAGTATTATGTAACATGACCGATATAGTATATGTAAGCGAGGACAACAGTTAAAACTGTTTCCTATATAACACAAGTTAAGATCATACGCACAATGGTGGAGACTTGTAGTAACTACTACCGATTGAGTGGTAAGTGCGAACCAGGAGAGAGGTAGATTAGCAACCGCCCAAAGGAATGGGTGAGAGATTTCATGGAGGAAATAATTATGGTAGTACAGCACAATTTAAGAGCAATGAACTCAAACAGAATGCTTGGTTTAACAAGCTCAACTCAGGCTAAGAGTACTGAGAAGTTATCTTCAGGATACAAGATCAACAGAGCAGCAGATGATGCAGCAGGTCTTTCTATTTCTGAGAAGATGAGACGTCAGATCAGAGGTCTTACACAGGCTTCTGCAAATGCACAGGATGGTATTTCTTGTGTACAGACAGCTGAAGGTGCACTTAATGAAGTACACGATATGCTTCAGAGAATGAACGAGTTAGCAGTTAAGGCAGTTAATGGAACAAACCAGTCAGAAGATCAGGAATACATTCAGGCTGAAATTGATCAGTTAGCAGAAGAAATTTCTAGAACAGCTAATGATACAAAGTTCAACAAGATGGGTCTTCTTGATGCAAGTGCAAGCAACTTCACACTTCAGGTTGGAGCAGAAGCTGGCCAGACAATTTCAGTTACACTTCAGACTATGACAGCAACTACAATTGGTGTTGGAAGTCTTGATATTAAAGATTCAGCTTCTATTACATCTATTGATAATGCTATTCAGTCAGTATCAAGCCTTCGTTCTTCACTCGGTGCAGTTCAGAACAGATTAGAGCACACAATCAACAACCTTGACAACGTTGTAGAGAATACTACAGCAGCTGAGTCACAGATTCGTGATACAGATATGGCTAAGGAAATGGTTAAGTACTCTAA
>JAZQOC010000048.1:0-2849 GCA_045627645.1 Lachnospiraceae bacterium | reverse complement strand
GCTATGGCCAAGGAACTTGCTCCAAGCGGCATTGCTGTGAATGCTATTGCCTGTGGAATAATAGATACTGATATGAATGGACACTTATCGCCAGATGAACTTCAGGCTGTTGTCGATGAAATACCTGCCGACAGAATGGGTACCCCAGATGAAATCGGTCAGATGGTACTGTCTGTCATCGATGCCCCAAGCTACATGACAGGACAGATAATCACAGTTGATGGGGGTTGGACGTAGGCCCTTATCTAGGAATCACTCCAAATTGCTATTGCCATAATACTCTCAATCCTGTATCCTGTAAAATATAAAAGGGATTGTATCATCTTTCAATCATTCTCTCGCAAGAGTCTCGTTAGAATCTTGCAACATTTCGATTATCAGGTTTTCTCCTGATTATCCTAATAAAAAAACTAAATTAATTAAGACGGTTCTGCTATCCGTTTCTGATTTTATTGTGCTATAAAGCACAATCTTTTTTGCATGCAAAATCGAATCATTATATATCAAAAGGAGGACACTATATGTGTGATACAACAGAAAAAATATGGGATGAAATGATTAAAGCTATAACAGAGCGCATGCCCTATCAGTTACTTCCTCTTATCGAAGAAGTGTTCAAGAAGAATTATCCAATTGGAACAACTGTAAAACTTCTAGCAACAGAACATATCGTCCCGCAAGTAGAGAAAAATCATTCTGGTTCAAGAACTATATTATCTGATATTACCATCTTAGTTGGTGACAAAGATATATATCATCTTGAATGTCAAATGACGAACGATAACGAAATGATACTGCGTATGTATGAATATGATTTTCATATTGCATTGTCACATGGAAGGATTATTTCCGAAGATGGTTCAATCACCTTACAATTTCCTCATTCTGTCGTCATGTACCCCGGAACAAATAAAAAAATACCAGATGAATTATCTTGCAATGTTATAATGCCTGATAATTCTACTCACACATTTAAAGTTCCGACGATTAAAGTGCAGAATTACTCCCTAGACGACATTCGTAAGAAACATCTTACAGTATTCATCCCATTTACATTGCTTCGTTTTCGGCCAAGGCTCACATCAAAAACAAATCCCATAAAGGAAAACGAATTGACAGAATTTGTGAGCCAACTTATATTTATACTAGAGGAAGAAGTAAAGGCTGGAAACCTCACACCTACAGGTGCAAGAGAGTATTCCGAAGCCATCAATAATGCTGCAAGAAGAATCTTTGCAAAGCATTTCATCCATAAAGAGGAGGTGCTCGGTGTGACTAAATCTAAGATGATATTTATGACTGAAAAAATAGAAATACTTGAAGCCAAAGTTGCTGAGAAAGATGAAACAATTGCCAAGAAGGATGAAGCTCTTGCCGAGAAAGATGAAGCTCTTGCCGAGAAGGATGAAGCTCTTGCCGAGAAGGATGAAGCTCTTGCCGAGAAGGATGAAGCTCTTGCCGAGAAAGATGCTGAAATAGCTAGACTAAAAGAATTGCTAAAGGCGTAAAAATAATAATCAACATAAAAAGCGTATGGTTACCTTTGTTCACCATACGCTTTATTTATTTTCTAAACATAAATCCAAGATATCAATTACTGTATCGACTCAAGTGCCTGCTTGATATCATTAATAAGATCTTCCTTATCTTCAAGACCACATGAAAGACGGATAAGACCTGCTGGTACACCAGCTTCTACAAGCTGCTCGTCAGTAAGCTGACGATGAGTAGATGTTGCAGGGTTAAGACAACAGCTTCTTGCATCAGCTACATGTGTCTCAATAGCAAATACCTTAAGTGCTTTCATAAACTTCTCGGCAGCAGGACGGCCACCCTTAAGCTCGCAAGATACTACGCCGCATCCACCATTAGGAAGGTACTTCTGTGCTCTCTCATAATATTTATTAGACTTAAGTCCTGAATAATTAACTGTCTCAACAAGTGGATGAGACTCAAGGAACTCTGCTACTGCCTGTCCATTCTCAACGTGTCTTGGCATTCTTACGTGAAGGGACTCCAGACCCATATTTATGTAGAATGCATGCTGTGGAGACTGGATACATCCAAGGTCTCTCATGAGCTGAACTGTACACTTTGTAATGAATGCGCCTTCCTTGCCAAATCTCTCAGCATATGTAACTCCGTGATATGAATCATCAGGAGTACAAAGTCCTGGATACTTGTCAGCATAAGCCATCCAGTCAAACTTACCGCTGTCAACAATAGCACCTCCAACGCTTACGCCGTGACCATCAATATACTTGGTTGTAGAGTGTGTAACAATATCTGCTCCCCACTCAAATGGTCTACAGTTAATAGGTGTTGGGAATGTATTATCAATAACAAGTGGAACACCGTGCTTGTGAGCCACCTTGGCAAAAAGCTCTATATCAAGAACTGTAAGAGCTGGGTTGGCAATTGTCTCACCAAACATTGCTCTAGTCTTGTCTGTAAATGCTGCATCAAGTTCTTCCTCAGTGCTGTCAGGTGATACAAATGTAACACTAATACCCATCTTGGCCATAGTTACTGCTATAAGGTTAAATGTACCACCATAGATTGATGAAGAAGCAACGATATGTCCACCGTTCTCGCAAAGGTTGAATAATGCGAAGAAGTTAGCTGCCTGACCAGATGATGTAAGCATAGCGGCTGTACCGCCCTCAAGCTCAGCAAGCTTGGCTGCCACATAATCATTGGTAGGATTTTGAAGTCTTGTGTAGAAGTAACCACTTGCCTCAAGGTCAAATAACTTACCCATATCCTCGCTTGTATTATATTTAAAGGTTGTAGACTGAACGATAGGTATCTGACGAGGTTCGCCGTTACCTGGTACATATCCACCCTGA
>JAZQOC010000047.1:0-17599 GCA_045627645.1 Lachnospiraceae bacterium | reverse complement strand
TGGCTTTTTTCAGCTGTAAAATACATAGAGAGGTGTCCAGCATGATATGTACCCTCTTTACTGGACAAAGTAAATGTCCAGTAAGGAGGGTTATTTTTATGCGTTATAGTTATGAATTTAAAAGAAATGCAGTAGAATTGTATCGTAAAGGTGAATGGCCAGAAACTCCAGACGGCCTTAATACTCAAGCTTTTCGCCTAACTGTTCGTAAATGGGTTCGTATAGAAGATTCTTGTGGGCCTGAAGCACTTAAGCACAAAGGTGCAAATAAAGTATGGACACCTGAAGAACGATTAGCTTTAGTGGTACGTGTTTTAGCAGGCGAATCCAACAAATCCGTTGCATTTTCTGCAGGGATAAATGATGGCCAACTTTATCAATGGGTTCGCAAATATAAGATTTATGGTTATAATGGACTTATCGATAAAAAGAAAGGTCGTAAGTCAAAGGATCCTGATATGAAGAAAATAGGCACAAGAAAACCACCAAAACCAAACGAATCTGAGTACGAAGAATTAATACGATTAAGAGCTGAAAATGAATATATGAAGGCTGAAATTGAAGTGATAAAAAAAGAGATCGCCTTGAGAGAAGAAAAGGAAGCTGCGCGACTCAAGGCGAAAAAGCAGCAATCATCAAAGAACTCCGCGAAAAAGGATACAAACTGAAGTATCTTCTTAAAGCTATGCCTATGGCAAAATCAACTTATTATTTCGAAATTAACAAAACCGATGTTATTGTAGAACGCAACAAAGAATTATTAACCGAAATAGAAAGTATTTTTGAAACAAACAAACGTAGATATGGGGTTAGACGAGTATATCGCGAACTGATAAATCGTGGATATCAGGTAAACCATAAGCGAGTTCAGCGCCTTATGCACGAAGCAGGATTAGCTGGAAAACGACCAAAAGAGAAATACCATTCTTATAAGGGCGAAGTGGGTAAAATTGCAGATAACATAATAGATAGAGATTTCAGTACAACTGCGCCTTTACAGAAATGGACAACAGATGTATCTCAGTTCAATTTTTCATGGGGAAAATGTTACATATCGCCAATCCTAGATATGAATACAAATGAAATCATTTCATATGATTTGTCAACGAGCCCTAATCTTGAACAAATAGCAAGAATGCTAAAAAGTGCTTTTGATAAGTTTCCTTCTGTTGAAGGACTTATATTTCATTCGGATCAAGGATGGCAGTACCAACATGCCTATTTTAGAGATGCATTGAAAGAACATGGTATTATCCAATCCATGTCACGAAAAGGTAACTGCTATGATAATTGTATAATGGAAACATTCTTTGGAAGATTAAAAAACGAGATGTATTATGGTTATGAGAAAAACTATTCTTCCTTCGAAGAGTTTTCAAAAGCTATCGAAGAATATATAGATTATTATAATAACAAAAGAATTCAGGCAAAAACAAAATGGATGCCACCTGTTCAATACAGAATAGCATCCATGTGTTCAGCCTAGTTCATAAATATGTGTCCAGGATTTTGGGTACATATCAAGATGAGGACCTTCTTTTTGACTGAAACATATCTCATATATGCGGTTATTCCGGCGATACACCAGGTTATTCCAACAGACCACCATATACCCCAAAGACCAATAAGCGGAATCATTGTAAGAACTATAGGGAATATTAAACGACATATTACTTCGGTAATTCCATTTATAAGAGAGAACAATGCATCTCCGAAACCATTTAAGATACCTCGGGTCATATAAATAATGCCTAAGAATACATAAAAATAACTTGTAATTGTAAGTGCTTTTGCCCCCATAATTATTACATCTGAATCATCTACAAAGATTTTTACGATTCCTTTACCACAAAACTGCATTACGGGAAGCATTAAAAGAGAAAACATAGCCATAATCATCATACTTTTTTTGAAACCAAGTATGGCTCTGTCATTTTTCTTAGCACCGAAATTCTGTCCACAGTATGTAGTAAGTGAAGCGCCAAGTGTCTGATATGGCTGATGAATTATCTGTTCAATTCTACTAGTAGCAGTAAATGCGGCAACAGCAACTGAACCAAAACCATTTACAACACGCTGAAGCATCATACAGCTGATAGCAATCATTGAAAACTGAAATGAAAGAGGTACACCGATTTGTACAGCTTTCATAACAATCTCTTTATCAAATATAAAGTTTTCCTTATTAAGCTTAAAGTACTCATTGGTTATAAGTGCAAATACAAGGCAACCAATACCAGATAAAAACTGAGATATTACTGTTGCAAGTCCAGCACCAAATACTCCCATATTGAAGCTATATACAAATAAGATATCAAGTCCTGTGTTAATTAAGCAGGAGAAAACCAAAAAGTACAATGGTGTTTTCGAATCACCAAGCGCTCTTAACATGGCAGCTGCATAGTTGTACAAAGATACAAATATAAGTCCGGCACATTGCGTTTTAAGATATATAACAGATGCATCAATGATATTAGCCGGAGTATCCATTATGTTCATAATAGGAGAGGCTAAAATAAATGCAAGTGAACCAACAACAATTGCCATTACTAACATGATATATGCAGTATTGGTTATTGCGGATTTAACTTTTTGTGTATTGCCAGTACCAAATAACTGAGAAGTAACTATACCTCCGCCGTTTCCAAGACCATTGCATAAAGCAAAAAATAGAAACGACGTAGAGCCTGTGGCGCCAACAGCAGCGAGCGCTTCTGCACCAACATATTGTCCAACTATTATAGAGTCGACAAGGTTATAGACTTGTTGGAACAGGTTACCAATCAGCATTGGAATGGCGAACTTTAAAAGTAATCCGGTAGGATTACCTTCTGTCATGTTCATTGTCTGAGATTTTATTTTCATTTTTGACATAAGGCTATTATAATATTCTTTGATAATAATACTAGTATTTTTTTATGCATAGTTTTTTCTAATTTTATGCAGAAATGTAAGTTTTTCAGAAGACAGAGAAATAAGTGGAGGAATAAAGATGTCAAAACAGAGTTGGAAACCAGGAAATATGTTATATCCAGTACCAGTGGTTATGATAAGTTGCGGTAGAGAAAATGAGACACCAAATATTATTACAGTTGCTTGGGCAGGAACTATTTGTTCAGATCCTGTGATGGTATCAATTTCAGTTAGAAAAGAGAGATATTCACATCCTATAATTTCTGAGACTGGTGAGTTTGTAATTAACCTTGTAACTAAAGATCTTGCATTTGCAACGGACTACTGCGGTGTCAAGTCAGGAAAAGATGTAGACAAGTTCAAAGAGATGAAGTTAACTCCAATCAATATAGAAGGGGTAAAATGTCCTGCAATTGCGGAGAGTCCATTAAGTCTTGCCTGCAAAGTAAAAGAAGTAAAAGAACTTGGAAGTCATGATATGTTTATTGCAGAAGTTGTTGGTGTAACAGTCGATGAAAAATATATGACAGAATCAGGTAAGTTTGAGCTTAATAGCGCAAATCTAGTAGCTTACTCACATGGTGAGTATTTTGAACTTGGCGAAAAGCTTGGTAAATTTGGATACTCTGTAAAAAAATGAGCCAACAGGTTTGATAGTTTTTAAAGGATTATGTGGAGGAGAGTATATATGTCACTTGAGGTTAAAGGATTGCATAAGAAATACGGTGAGAAGACTGTAGTTGAGGATTTGTCTTTCTCACTGAAGAAGCCGGGAGTGTACGCACTCTTAGGTACTAATGGTGCGGGCAAAACTACATCCATAAGAATGATTCTTGGAATGCTTTCTAAGGATGGAGGCGAGGTTCTTTGGAATGGAGAACCAATGAATGCCTTAGAGACTAATATTGGATATTTAGCAGAAGAGAGAGGTTTATATCCAAAGTATAAACTTATGGATCAGCTTATGTACTTTGCAAAATTGAAGAAGGTACCTAAGGATGTAGCAAAGGAGCGAATTCTTTATTGGGCAAAGAAATTGCAGGTAGAAGAATATCTATATCCAGCAAAAAAGGGAAAGAAAATTGAAAAGGATAAGACAGCAGATCAGTTATCAAAAGGAAATCAGCAGAAGATACAGCTTATGGCTGCGTTATTATCAGATCCGGAATTAATTATACTTGATGAACCACTTAGTGGCCTTGATCCAGTAAATACAGATTTATTTAAGAGTATTATTAAGGAAATTATTTCACAGGGGAAATATGTCATTATGTCTTCACATCAGATGGCTACCATTGAGGAGTTTTGTGAGGATATTACTATTTTGAATAGAGGTAAAGTAGTTCTTCAGGGCAATCTTAATGAGATAAAGAAGAGCTATGGACGTGTTAATCTTCTTGTAAAATGCGACAATGCATTTGATGAGATAATTGAAAAGCATGGACTTGAAGTTATTTCATCAACTCCAGAAGTAACTCAGTTAAAAGTACAGTCAGAAGCCCAGGCAAAAGAGTTCTTGGAATCTCTTACAAAGGCGGATAAGCAGGTTATTAGATTTGAGTTAAGAGAGCCTTCATTGCATGAAATATTTATTGAAAAAGTTGGAGGCTGTGATGAAAAAGAGTGATTTTATAGGCTGGCGTGAGGTATTTTCATTTACTTTCTCGCAGACAGTAAAGCAGAAAGCCTATGGTATATTTTTGGTTATTTTTTCCATAATAGCCTTATTTTATTCAACTGGTTCTGCATTGATTAGTCAGTATAGCGAACATAAGGAATCAAAGGCCACCATAGGTGAGGTGGTTATTTTTGATGAAACCGGGTTGGAAATAAGCTATACAGACGTGTTTACAAGCAAAAAATATAAGAATATAAAAGTCAATTCCAATCCATCAAAAGCCATTGAAGAATATGAGAAAGCCATGGAAGATAAGGCTGATGATACAATGCTTATTAAGGTGTCATATGACAAAGAAGATAAGGTGTACCGCATTCTTTTTGTTGGAGGGAAGAATGTGGAGTTGTCAGAACTTGCAAAAGTAGAATTTGGAAATGAATTCTGTGATTTTTTTGAACTTGCGAGAATGGAAGCTGTAAATATCTCAAAAGAACAACGTGATTATATTCAGACAGATATTTCTAATGAGGTAAGATTACTTTCTGAAGAGGGAGATATTATTAAGAAAGAGAAAGAAGGTATATCTTATAGTGATTATTTTATTACATTGATAATGTTGATGATCTGCATGATGTTAATCAATATAAGTGGCAATCAGATTGCCTTGTCAATTGTAACTGAAAAATCAAGTCGAGTATTGGAATACCTGGTGTTAAATGTACGTCCACTTGCATTAATAGTGGGTAAGCTTTTGGCAACAATAGTAACTTCAACTCTTCAGATGATTGCAGTGGGTTTCTGCTACGCAGCGTCACCAATAATAAGTAATATGATTACTCCACGATTATCGCAGTGGCTGTTTGGGGTTGTAGAGTCAGCAGAAACGAATACTGCGATAGCAGATGAAACTCTGGCGAGTTCAGTGCAAATGATACATGGAATAAAGATGGAGTTTGTATTTCTTTCATTATTATTTTTAGTACTTGGCATTATTTTGTATGGAATAGTTGCTGGGTTATTAGGTGCGTCAGTTAGTAAAATGGATGAGATGCAGGAAACTATGACATTATTTCAATTGATGTTGATAGTAGGTTGTTATGCTGATATGGCGCTATGCATTATGCAGATGTCTGGAAATGCCAATCCAATTTTAAGCAAAATTGTAAGTATATGTCCTATAACATCTCCATTTATAGTTCCTTGTAATATGTTACTTGGTAAAATGAATTGGCCACTAATTATAGCAAGCTTTTTGGCAATGATTGTTGTAATAGCATTATTATTTATGCTGACTGCAAATGTATATGAAGCAATGATTTTCTATAATGGAAAAGCACTTAAAATCAAGGATATCATTTTACTTGCTTCCTCAAAAAAGAAATCTGTTTTAAAGGAGGAAGTGAAGGATGAAGAATAAGATGTTCTCAGGCTGGAAGGACGTATTTCTGTTTACGTTAAAACAGGGATTTGTTCAAAAATATGCAGTAATAACAGTAACGCTTGCGATAATCTTTTTGGTCGGTGGGCTCGGAATAAATATATTTCTTGCATCAGATCAAAAGAAGGATGACAATGTTTCTCCTGTTGAAAAAGTATATGTAATAGATAACAGTGATATTGGTGGTATAGATTGGATTGATTCAAAGCAGATTGATAAGGAACAGTTTCCAAATGTTATATTCGAACCAACTGACCTTGATGTGAAAGAATTGGGAATAAAGCTTAAGAATGATGAGACTACCAATGTTATTACCAAGATAACAAAGGAAAAAGACAGTTTTGAAATAAATGTATTCATTCCTTATGGAAGCGAGGTTACTAAGGCTGATGGTGAAAACCTTGCAAAGGCTATAAAAAATATTGTTAATGAGGGATTAATCAACGAATCCAAGATTGACGAGGATAAAATAGAATATGTTGTAAGTAGCATGAATACAGAGTTTAGTACTGTTGGTGAAAATGCGAAAAGCGACAATATGCTTTTGCTTACAACAGTTTTTCCAATAATTTTCATGTTTGTTTTATATTTCATGGTAATCATATATGGACAGAACATGGGCCAGATAGTAAGTATTGAGAAATCTTCAAAATTAATGGAATCGCTTTTAGTGATGACACGACCTTACGGACTCATTTTTGGAAAGATTATTGCGACTTCTTTTATAGCCATTTTCCAGATAGTGGTATGGTTTGCTGCCGGTATAGGTGGATTTGTTTTTGGAGAGAAGTTTGCACAAAACATGATTTATGCTGACTATGAAAATGGTATACTTGCAATCCTTAGAGAAATCATATCAGATGAATCAGTAAAAGCATTTACAGGTACGGCAATTGTGCTTACTATAATAGCCATTTGTCTGGCATTTTTATTCTATTGTATGTTGGCCGGTGCTATATCAAGCTTTGCTAGCAAGGCGGATGAACTTGGTACTGTAATGATGTTTTACAACATGTTCATAGTGATAGGATTCATGGGATCATATATCATTCCTTCAGCAGTAGGTCAGGAGTGGATAAAGGTAGTAATAAAATTAATACCAATGTCTGCAGCTTTCCTGTTACCGGGCGAGATACTGCTTGGAACCACATCTGCAGGAATGGGAGCTATTTATCTTCTTGTATTGTTGGTATGGATAGTAGTGACTGCTATAATCGCAGGAAAAATATATAAAGATCAACTATTCTATAATGGAAAAAGCCTAAAAGAAAGACTTCCTTGGATGAAAAATAAAAAAGAGGAAGAAGGCGAAGAGCAGTGGGTACTTCTTCATGACGAAGCAGGAAGTCCGTTGGAAAAATCTCAGAAGATTGGCTACTTCTTTTTAGCAATATCACCGTTAGCTATTTTTGTGGTGATTGAGGTTGCAGGGTCTTTGGTACTAACTAATATAATGACCAGAATTGGTCTTAGAGGAATTGATCTTTCTGTTTGGGAGACAAAAGACTTTGTTGAATACTATAGAGGAATAGAGAGTACACTCAATCCACTTACAATGGTAGTATGCCACTTGCTTATTATTACAACGTTTGGATTATGGATGTATTTTGTAAGAAGAGGCATTGATAAAGACAATATTTTGCATATTAAGACATTACTTGATAGAAAGATTGGAGTAATTACAGGTGTCTGTGTAATATGTGGATTGGCATTATGTGTTTTTGCTAATGGAACAGTTATGATTGAATCAGAGTTAATTCCATCAATAGTAGAAAACTATGCTGAAATGGCACAGTCTACAGGTATGGGAGTGAGTCCATTTGCAATATTTGCAGCAGTGTGTCTGGCACCAATAGGTGAAGAATTGCTATGCCGTGGAATATGTTTGTATTTTGGTAAGAAGGCACTTGGTAAGTTCTGGTATGCAAATATTATTCAGGCGATTTTGTTTGGTGTACTTCATATGAACTGGGTACAGGGAATATACGCATTTATCATAGGCCTGGTTCTTGGTGTTTTGGTCGAGCGATATGAATCTTTGTTACCAGCGATGTTTGTTCATTTTATAGTTAATTTTTCATCATCAACATGGACAAAGTATGTATTTGCAAATGTGGAAATGACACTTGTTGCAGGCGTTATAATGGTGACTGTTACAGGTATTATTACAATGGCCGTATTGTATTTTAGTCGCGAAAAGTGCATCTAGTGGACAATTAAAATGGAAAGGACTAGCCAGGCTAGTCCTTTTGTGTTATTATGCCTTTTGACTTCAGTCACAAATAGTGAGTTCGTGACCATCCTCACTTAAAACAAAACTAGGAGAAAATATGAATAAAAAAGCGAAATTTATTACTCAGGCTGCTATCATTGCAGCACTTTATGCTGTATTGTCAATTTTGACATACACATTTTCACATCTTGAGATTCAATGCAGAGTAGCAGAAGCACTTTGTATGACAATCTTTTATACACCTGCAGCAATTCTAGGAATGTTCGTAGGTTGCCTCATTACCAATATTTTCGGTGGAGCATGGTTAGATATAGTATTTGGGTCCCTTGCAACACTTATCGCAGCAGTAATCACAAAACCTATTACAAATATGCTTCATAAAAAATACGGAAACAAACTATCTGTAAAAGCAAGTTTATTAATTCCAATTCCAACTGTACTTGTTAATGCGATTATTATTCCATTTGTATTATATTTTGGATATGGAATCACAAGTATGGGTTCAGCAACATCAACAGCAGCAGTTTTAGGACTTATGGCATTTTCAGTTGGTGCAGGAGAAGTCATTTCCTGCTATGTTTTTGGACCAATTGTTGTTAAAATAATGGAAAGAGTAGATCAGGTTCTTCATATTTCAGAAGATTATAAATAAGGCATTATTAACAATATGACTGAAGTTTTGGACACCTCTCTTAGAGGTGTCTGTTTTTTAGGAGGTTTTCAATGAGCCACAAACTCCGTCCCTTAGGTTCATTTTGGGCATTGACAATTTTAATGCTGTTTTTAACTGGCTGTGGTCGAGATATCAGTGAAGATCAGATTGATGCAGTAACGGAAGAGTCTGCATCAGATGTAGTGCAGGAACAGGTTACAGAAATTCCCGTCAATATAATTGAGGAGACCATAGACGTTCCTGAGATAGAAAATGAGAGAACTATATATCTTGTGGCGGATTCACATATATCCATGTGCGATGACAGAGATGCAGATTTGATGGAAACTGCAGCTGTGCGTGCAGCATCATTTGCAACGGATGGAATAGAAGCTCAGGATAGGTTCGATGAAATTATAAAGAAGATAAATGACACCGATAGCGAGATGATTATTTTCGGTGGTGATATTATTGATTCGGCTATGTATGCTTCAATTGAGCATTTGAGTAATCAGCTTGACATCTTAAAATCACCATATCTTTTACTCATGGGAAATCATGATTTCCAATATGGTGAAGAATATTTTTCACCAAAGGCTTATGAGGAATATCTGCCAAGATTAAAGAATATGAGGTCCGAAACTCCGTACCAGGTCAAGGAATATGATGATATCATATATTTTACTGCAGATGATAATAATAATCAGATAGACCAGGAAATTTTGGATGCATTCAAAGAGGAAACTAAGAAAGGAAAACCTATAGTTTTATCGCTTCATGTTCCTATAGAGCCACTAACAGGCGATACATCACTTGTGGATGATTGTAAAGCTGTGTGGGGACCATCAGCAGACGATAAATCCAAGGTAACTATGGGAATCAATGGTTGTTATCCAAGTCCAGTTACCATGGAATTTATTAAGGAAGTTACAGCAGAGGATTCTCCAGTTGTATTGGTTTTAGCAGGACATATCCATTTCTATCACAAGGACATGCTTAATGATAAAATAGTACAGATAGTTACGGGAGCAGCATTTGAGGGTAATGCTGTTAAGATTACTTTAAAATAGGCATAAGAGGAGACGGAAACAACGTCTCCTTTTTATATAGAATTTATGACTATTTATTGGTAAAATAAATTAAGTATGGCCAAAACAAGGGAAAATAATGAATACAAAAGTTTTATCAGTACTAGAATACAACAAAATAATAGATAAACTGACAGATTATGCATCTTCACCTTTAGGAAAAGATATGTGTCAGAAGCTTGTTCCGATGTCTGATATTGAGGAGATTAATTCGGCTCAGATTCAGACGGCAGATGCATTTTCAAGATTGGTTAAAAAAGATGGGATAAGTTTTGGAAGTAATAAGAATATTACTTATGCAATGAAATCTCTCGAGATTGGTTCTACACTATCTGCAGCCGAATTGCTGACTGTTGCTAACTTTTTAAATAATGTTAACAGGGTAAAATCTTATGGTCGTAAGGAAAAACCGGAGGAAGAGAACGATTCTCTTTCAGAGATGTTTGAAGAGTTAACACCATTAACACCTGTTTCAGAAGAAATTTTAAAATGCATCATTGCAGAGGATGAAATATCAGATGATGCATCGGCCAATTTAAAAAAGATTAGAAGAGAAATTGGTGCTACCAATGACAAGGTAAGAAGTCAGTTAAACAGCATAATTAATGGTTCAGTAAGAAACTATCTTCAGGATGCAGTAGTTACAATGAGAGATAACAGATACTGTATACCTGTTAAGGCCGAATATAAGAGTCAGGTTCCAGGAATGGTTCACGACCAGTCATCAACAGGTTCCACTGTATTTATTGAGCCGGCAGCAGTTGTTAACCTCAATAACAAGATTCGTGAGTTAGAGCTTGAAGAGCAGAAGGAAATAGAAGTAATACTGGCCGATCTTAGTGCCAAGGTGGGACTGCATACAGAAGAAATAATAGATGACCAAAAGATAATGACAAAGCTAGATTTTATCTTCGCTAAGGGTCGTCTTGCTATTGAATACAATGCGTCCAGACCAGTTTTTAATACTGATCATATAATCAACATCAGAAAGGGACGTCATCCACTTATTGATAAGAATAAGGTAGTACCTATTGATATTAGACTGGGTGAAGATTTTGACCTGCTTATTGTAACAGGCCCAAATACAGGTGGAAAAACTGTATCCCTTAAGACAGTTGGTCTTTTGACGCTTATGGGTCAGGCAGGTCTGCATATTCCTGCAGGAGACAGATCTCAATTAGCTATATTTAAAAAAGTTTATGCGGATATAGGCGATGAACAGAGTATTGAGCAGAGTTTGTCTACTTTTTCATCTCATATGAAAAATATAGTAACTATATTAAAGCATGCGGACGAAGACAGCTTGTGTCTGTTTGATGAGTTGGGTGCAGGAACGGATCCAACAGAAGGAGCAGCTCTTGCTATTGCAATCCTTAATCATCTTCATGATCGCGGAATCAGAACCATGGCTACCACTCATTACAGTGAATTAAAGGTTTATGCATTATCTACTTCCTTTGTAGAAAATGCGTGTTGCGAATTTAATGTAGATACATTGAGTCCAACTTATAAATTGCTTATTGGAATACCGGGCAAGAGTAATGCATTTGCTATTTCAAAGAGACTTGGCCTTAAAGATTATATTATTGAAGCAGCTAAACAGCAGATAGAATCAGACAAAGAAAGCTTTGAGGATTTGATTAGCGATCTTGAGCAGAAGCGAATTGTAATCGAAAGAGACAAGGATGAGATTGCAAGATCAAAGCAAAAGATTAAAGAATTAGAAAAAGCTCTAGAGAAGAAACAGTCAAAGATTGATGATCAGAGAGAGCAGATACTTAGAGAGGCACGCGAAGAAGCAAGAGAGATCCTTCAGGACGCCAAGGAAGTAGCTGATGATACAATCAAGACTCTTAATAAAGCCAGCCAGGGAATTGATGTTAAGGAACTGGAAAAGAAGAGAACCAATGTAAGAAACAAGATTGGAGAGACTAATTCCAAGCTTACGCTTAAGGCAGAAAAGCCTGCAAAAAAAGCAATCAAACCAGAAAAGCTCAAGCTTGGCGATGATGTTAAAGTTTTGTCCATGGGACTAAAAGGAATTGTTAACAGTCTTCCAGATGCTAAGGGTAATCTCTTTGTTCAGTGCGGAATTATACGTTCTAAGGTCAATATAACGGATTTGGAATTAATAGAGGATGAGCCATTTGTCGGCAAGAAATCTGTTGGTCAGAAATCCAATGCCAGCAAGATAAAAATGAGCAAGAGTTACAGTATTTCTTCAGAGATTAATCTTTTAGGAAAGACTGTAGACGAAGCGATACACGAGTTGGATAAATATCTTGATGATGCCTATCTTGCTCATTTACCAAGTGTCAGAATTGTTCATGGTAAAGGTACGGGCGCATTAAGAAATGCAGTCACATCGCATCTAAGACGTGTAAAATATGTTGAATCCTTCAGAGCAGGAGAATTTGGCGAGGGTGATGCTGGCGTTACAATAGCCGTATTTAAGGAAAAGTAGTCAGGAGAGGAAAGTTATGGCAGTAGCAAAACAGAAAATAATGATAGTCGATGATGACAACAATATTGCAGAACTTGTTTCTCTGTATTTAATAAAGGAATGCTTTGAAACTGAAATATTTAATGATGGTGAGTCAGCACTTGAAGCACTGGATACATGCAAACCAAATTTGATTTTATTGGATCTTATGCTTCCTGGAATTGATGGATATCAGGTGTGCAGAGAAGTAAGAGCCAAGGGCAATACGCCTATCATTATGCTTTCTGCAAAGGGAGAGGTTTTTGATAAGGTATTGGGCTTAGAGCTTGGTGCAGACGATTATATGGAGAAGCCATTTGATTCAAAGGAATTAGTAGCCCGTGTTAAGTCGGTACTTAGAAGATATAAAGCTTCACCAGAAGTTGTAACCACTAACAGTGATAAATGCGTAACATATCCAGATCTTATTATCAATCAGACCAATTATTCTGTAGTATACATGGGTAAAAATGTGGATATGCCACCAAAGGAACTTGAGTTGTTATATTTCCTGGCTGCAAGTCCTAATCATGTATTCACAAGAGAACAGTTGCTTGACCAGATTTGGGGATATGAATATATCGGTGATACAAGAACCGTGGATGTACATATAAAGAGAATTAGGGAAAAGATTAATGACCATGATTCATGGAAGATTGCTACCATCTGGGGAATTGGATACAAATTTGAGGTAAGAGCATGAGGAAAACCCTCTATTTGAAGTTAATAATTGCATATATTATGTTCTTCATATTTGGGTTTATTGTTGTTTCAACCTTTACGTCGTCTATGACTCTGGATCATCTTGTCAGAGAAAAGGCAGAGGCAATGTATGAGGAAGCAAATCTGATTGCCAATACTTATGCATCAGATCTGTATAATAATCAGGTTTCTCTGGATACTGTTAAGAAGCAGCTGGATGCGCTGGATATGTATCTGGATGCGAGAATATGGATTATTAATCCTTCTGGAAGACTTATTCTTGAGACAGGAAAAGATTTGAATATAGATGAGGAAACCATCGTAGAGAACTTTGATTCTACTATTACGGTTGGTTCGTATTATACAACGGGAACATTTTTTGATTTCTTTGATGAAGAAGTGCTTAGTGTATATGCACCAATCACTACAGATTTTACTGTAAAAGGATATGTGGTGATTCACAGTTCCATGAAAGAAATATTAAAATCCAAGGAATCGCTGTTGCTCATTTCCTATCTGCTTCTTATCATACTGTTCTTACTGTCGTTAATAATTCTGTTATTCTTCACGGAATTTGTATATGTTCCGATTAAGAGGATAACAGAGGCAACAGAACACTACGCGACAGGAGATATGAATTACGATTTGACCCCTGATAGTGATGATGAGCTGGGGTATCTAGCAGCTGCCCTGTCATATATGGCTCATAAAGTAGCTACTGCAGAGGATGACCAGAAAAAATTTATTGCCAATGTGTCTCATGATTTCAGGTCTCCACTTACTTCCATCAAGGGATACCTTGAGGCGATGATAGATGGAACAATACCAGAGGAGATGCATCAAAAATATCTGGGAGTGGTTCTTAATGAAACTGAGCGTCTTACAAAGTTAACCAATGGCTTGTTAACACTTAATAACCTGAATACAAAAGGTATGGTTCTTGAAAAGAGCATATTTGATATAAATCAGATTATTAAGAGTGTAGTGGAATCCTTTGAGGGAACATTACTTAAGAAAAAGATATCTATAGATCTTGTACTTACGGGAAATCAGCTTTTGGTTGAAGCGGATATGAGTAAGATTCAGCAGGTACTATATAATCTGATGGATAATGCGATAAAGTTTTCAAATTATGATTCAGTTATAAAAATAGAGACAACGCTTAAACGAAATAAGGTATTTGTCTCTGTAAAGGACCATGGAATTGGAATTCCAAAGGATAGTTTAAAATTAATTTGGGACAGATTCTACAAAACAGACTTATCAAGAGGAAAAGATAAAAAGGGTACAGGACTTGGTTTGTCTATCGCAAAAGAAATTGTAAAAGCGCACAATGAAAATATTAATGTCATAAGTACTGAGGGAGTAGGTACAGAATTTATCTTTTCTCTACCTGTCTATGACGATGAAGATGATGAGGATTAAGTGTTTCGGACTCTTGAATTCTTATATCAATGGTTTTATAATTAGTTTTTTAAAATAGCACTGATTTTACAAGTGAAATGGAGAGTAATATGAAAATAGGATTTGATAATGACAAATACCTTAAGATGCAATCAGAACACATAAAGGAGAGAATAGGTAAGTTTGATAACAAACTTTATCTTGAATTTGGTGGAAAATTATTTGATGATTTTCATGCATCAAGAGTTTTACCAGGTTTTGAGCCAGATAGTAAGCTTAAGATGCTTATGCAGATTAAAGACCAGGCTGAAATTGTTATTGTAATCAGTGCAGCAGATATCGAGGCCAATAAGATTCGTGGTGATTATGGTATTACATATGATGAAGATGTACTCAGACTTATCGATGCATTTCAGGAGAGAGATCTGTATGTAGGCAGTGTATGTGTAACCCGTTACGCAGGTCAGGCTTCGGCAGATAAATTTATGGCCAGATTATCTGAGCTTGGAGTGAAGACATTCAAGCATTACAACATTGCGGGATATCCAAGCGACGTTGCTACTATTGTTAGTGATGAGGGACTTGGAAAAAATGATTACATTGAGACAACCAGACCACTTGTTGTTATTACAGCTCCTGGACCTGGAAGTGGAAAGATGGCAACATGTCTTTCTCAGCTTTATCATGAAAATAAAAGAGGAATTAAGGCGGGATATGCTAAGTTTGAAACCTTCCCTATTTGGAATCTTCCACTTAAGCATCCTGTTAATATCGCTTATGAAGCGGCAACAGCAGATCTTAATGATGTTAATATGATTGATCCATTCCACCTTGAGGCATATGGAGTAACAACTGTTAACTATAACAGAGATGTGGAAATTTTCCCTGTGTTAAATGCGATATTTGAGGAAATTCTTGGAGAGAGTCCATATAAATCACCAACAGATATGGGTGTAAATATGGCTGGAAATTGTATTATTGATGATGATGCATGTAAAGAGGCATCTAACCAGGAAATTATCAGAAGATATTATAAGGGTCTTTACGATAAGAGATGTGGTAAGGATGTAAAGGACGCATTGTACAAGCTTGAGCTTCTTATGAAACAGGCATCTCTTTCAGTGGAGGACAGAGCAGTAATTGAAGCGTCATTAAATAGAGAAGAGGAAACAGGACATCCAGCATCTGCTATAGAGCTTCCAGATGGAACAGTTGTAACAGGTAAGACAACAGATTTACTTGGTGCATCGGCAGCAGTATTACTTAACGCAGTTAAGGTATTGGCAGGTTTGGACCACAAGCTTCATCTTGTAAGCCCTGAGTCAATTGAGCCAATTCAGAAATTAAAAACAGAATTTTTGGGAAGCCAGAATCCTAGATTACATACAGATGAGATTTTGATAGCACTTTCAACATCTGCAGCTACCAATCCTGATGCAGCTCTTGCACTTGAGCAGTTACCAAAGCTTAAAGGATGTGATGCCCATTCATCAGTTATGCTCTCATCAGTAGATGAAAACACATTTAAAAAACTTGGAATTCACTTAACATGTGAACCAAAGTATGAGTCTGACAAGAAATATCATAAGAGATAGAAAGTATACTAGTTCAAATATAAAATATCCCCCGGTTATAGTTTAATCTGGGGGATATTTACATCTTACATTCATATATTTACCTCTTACATAAAATCTATTTACTAAAAAAAGAGATTGGATAGAATAGTACCATGAAGATTAGAATTGAACTGGATGAAAGTTTGGAGGAACAGGAAATTATTATTAGAACCCCTGAACTTACACCAGAAATATCACAATTACAAAGTGTTATTAGTGAAGCAACAAAGGTAACAAAACCTGTCGAGTTTTATAAAGGAGATACAAGAATATATATTTCCATTGATGAGGTTTTATTCTTTGAAACTGATGAAAAGGGAATCAGTGCCCACACAGCAGATGAAAGCTATGAGATTAGATATAAGCTGTATGAGTTAGAAGAAATGTTGCCAGGATTTTTTATGAGGGTTTCAA
The DNA here is from genome assembly GCA_045627645.1 of Lachnospiraceae bacterium. GTDB lineage: Bacteria > Bacillota > Clostridia > Lachnospirales > Lachnospiraceae > Colinaster. Next base: position 1,039 of record JAZQOC010000047.1, on the reverse strand, counting down.
AATCAACTATATTAAACACAAAAAAGATTTTTGCAATAGACAGAAATCTTTATTCGTCCAGTGTAGTTTCCTTTAGAGATACTCATAAACAGGTATTTGTTTCGAGACATTATTACAAAGCACTTATTGAAAAGATGGAAGAAAAGAGGAATTAGTTATGAACAAGGGAAGAAAAACTATCTGGGGAATAATATTCATAGTAGTTGGTGGACTTATATTGTTGAAGGGATTTGGAGTATTAGCAAATCTTTTTTCATGGAAGATTATTATTGCAGCACTTTTAATAAGCTGGTTGTTAGATGGGCTTAAGAGAAGAGATTTTGGAAGTATACTTCTTCCAATTGCATTTTTAGTTGCATTGTTCTTCAATAAAGTGGTTTCTCCGGTATCTGTTATTGGAGCCGCAATATTTGGAGCAATCGGTCTTAGTTTTATCTTCGGTAACAAGGGAAACAAGAATGATACAGACTATGTTGAATATAGTGCAGACAATGAGAAGTCTACATCATATGAATCAATTACAGACAATACATTTACATTTTCAAACAGCTTTGAATCATCTGTAAAATATGTGAAGGCAGACAATTTTGAAAGAGCCAATATTAATTGTTCATTTGGTGAAGTAAAAGTATATTTTGATGATGCACAGATTCATTGTTCAGAAGCCATTATTAGAGTAGATAATAAATTTGGAAGTATTAATCTCTACGTTCCAAAGGAATGGTATGTTACCAATGAAGCAAATGCAATGTTTGGTGGAGTAGAAGAAAGAAACAGAAGTGTTACAACAGGTTCACCAAGAGCTAAAATTATTGGCAATGTAGGATTTGGAAATGTTACAGTAACATATATTTAAAGATAATAATTATAAAATAGAAAGCCCTGTAAAACGTTATGGTTGATATGTACCCCTTTTTCTGGACAACCAGAGAAAGGGGTATTTTTATGCGTTACAGTAAAGAATTTATTTTAGAATGTATTGATCTGTATCATGAAGGTAAATGGCCAGAGACACCGGAAGGTATCAAAGATGAAAATT
>JAZQOC010000046.1:0-4180 GCA_045627645.1 Lachnospiraceae bacterium | reverse complement strand
GTTGCGCTGGAACAATCGGCAATAGACTCAAATTGTAAATGGGAAGATTTTTTGAAAAAAGATAATGTGATAGTTACTTCAGTGGCAAATCCAGCTGCAAGAAGATACTTAAAACTTCCACATGTATGTGATTTAACCACTTATGGAAATAATATAGTTGCTACCATTTCAGAGGAGTATAGGGATATAGTAGAAGGATATATTAGCAAATATGCTGTGGAGCATTGTTTTGAAACACCGAATATGCATGTGCTTAATGATGCTTTTAGACCGTATGGGCTTGGGGTATGCTTCATGGCAGAGTATTTTTTGCCGGATATGGATGTACTTAAGCCTTTGGCATGTAAGTTAGAGACAAGAGTGCTTGAGCAGGCAGATTTCGGAGATTTATATAAGCCCGAATGGAGCAATGCTTTATGCGAAGATAGAAAGCATTTAGATGTGCTTGGTGTTGGGGCATATGATAATGGGAATTTGATTGGTTTGGCAGCTTGTTCAGCTGATGGTGACACAATGTGGCAAATAGGAATTGACGTATTACCGGAATATAGAAGGCAGGGAATTGCATCTGCGCTCACAAGCAAGCTTGCAGTAGAAATTCTTGAAAGAGGTAAGGTTCCATTTTATTGTTGTGCATGGTCTAATATTAAATCGGCAAGGAATGCAATTAAGAGTGGATTTCGACCTGCATGGGCGCAGATGACGGTAAAATCCCTTGACATGATCAATGAAATGAATGGAAGATAAATCTTGACTTAGTATGAATGAGCTGATAGTATTATCACTATAGATTTGAAGAAAATAGAGGAAAATTTATGTTAAGCGTGATGGGTGAATAACCCATATCATTATTTGAATATGATATGTAAAGTTACAGAGATGTGCAGTGTAGCTTTAATGGTAAGAATTTAGTTAACTTATTTAAGTTTAGTTAACTTTATTTTGTTACGCTTAATATAGATTGGTTGCATGAAGTTTGTTCGGAATTCAAGATATAACAGTTAGAATTTCGGCGAGGTTTTGGCATTTTGTTTTTGTATATTTAACCATGATATCTTGAGCGTAAGGTATCATGGTTTTTTTGTGCACTTTTTGATGAAGTAATGTCTTAAATGCAATCGAAAGGAACACCTAACAAAGATGATTGAAAATCAGATAGAATATAGTAAAGTGAAACAAATATGGTCCGGGCTTGCAATGACAACAAAAGCAAAAGAACAAATTGCGAGTAAATGGATAATTCTTGATGAGAGTTTACTTAGAAGAGAATTAAGGGATACGACGGATGCCAAAGAACTAATTGAAAAGCTTGGAAATCCACCTTTACAGGACGTGTCGGAAATATTAGCAATATTAGCGATTGCCCAAAAGGGAGATTGTCTTACACCATATCAGTTGGAACGAGTACAAGGCATCCTGATTGTTTTTGAAAGATTGTCGTCTTACCTTAAAAGAGGTCAGCAATATCAAAATTCTTTAAGCTATTACGATGAGTCACTAAATACTCAGGAAGAGCTTAGAGAAGAAATTGCTACTCAAATCAGAGGTGAAAGAGTAGATGACTATGCTTCAAAATTGCTTTTTGATATTCGAATGAAGATTCAGCAGCTGGAAGATGAGATGAAGCAAAAAGCAGAATCGGTGATTAGACACAACCGTGACTGCATGGCAGATTCTTTTTACACAACTAGGAATGGAAGAGTATGTATTCCCGTAAAAAAGGAATACAGATACAAAATTGCCGGTAGTCTGATTGATAAATCAAGCACAGGCAATACGTTATTCATTGAGCCGGAGGGAGTCACTAAGCTTGGAGAAGAAGTACAGAGTTTGCGTATTGATGAGGAAAATGAGGTTTATCGCATTTTATATACATTGACAGCATTGGTTTCTGAGTGCGCAGATTCCATAATAGATAACTTACATCTTATAGAGAAGCTGGATTACTGCTTTTCAAAGGGAAAACTGAGCATAGAGATGGGAGCCAACGAACCGAGTATTAATCTTGACAGGAGAATTGTTTTAGAGGCAGCAAGGCATCCTTTGATGGATCCACAGATAAGTGTGCCTTTGACTTTTGAAATGGGAACAAATAACAGGGGTATTGTAATAACCGGACCGAATACCGGTGGTAAAACGGTTGCAATCAAAACAGTCATGCTTAATGCAGTAATGGCCCAGTGCGGTCTTCATGTTTGTTGCAAAAATGCAGATATTTGTATGAACTCAGAATATTTTAGTGATATAGGAGATGGTCAGAACATTGATGATAATCTTTCCACATTTTCTTCGCATATAAAGAATGTGTTGGATATTCTCAGGGAAGTTGATAGTGATGGCTTTGTTATTATGGATGAACTGGGTTCAGGAACTGATCCACAGGAGGGTATGGGAATAGCGATTGCCATTCTGGAAAAGCTTCGTGAGAGTGGAGCGAACTTTTTGGTGACTACACATTACCCTGAGGTGAAGGAGTATGCAAGCAAAAGTGAAGGTATCAATAATGCGAGAATGACATTTGACAGACAGACGCTCAAACCTACTTATAAGATGGTTATAGGTGAAGCCGGGGAAAGCTGCGCATTTTACATTGCAGACAGACTTGGCATGCCAAAAGATATGTTAAATACTGCTGTTTTGGCGGCTTATGGAGAAAGTGCTGCAGGTTCATATTCATTTGGTAGTAATGAATATGAAAAAGTCAGTTTTGGGAAAAAAATAAAAAAAGCCAAATCAGTGCAGAAGAAAGATGAATCATGGTGCAAGTTTAAGATTGGAGATAGTGTTATTGTTCTTCCGGATAACAAGGTTGGTATTGTTTGTGAAGAAGTAAATGATAAAGGTGTTTTGAGAGTTCAGATTGCCGGCCGAAAAATATGGATAAATCACAAAAGAGTAAAATTGCATGTTAAAGCAGAAGAACTGTATCCTGAAGATTACGATATGTCCATAGTTTTTGATAGTGTGGAAAATCGAAAGAAGCACCATGATATGGAGCGGAAATATACAACGGAGACGATTGAATACAGAGAAAATGATTAATGGAAAGGGAAGTGCAAGATATGAATAACATTGAAAACTATAGAAAGTTTTTTACAAAAGAATATTTAATGGGACCGAATTCTTTTAGATTACTGGATGAACTTATTGAAAGAAGTCCGGAAGGTGCGTTGTTTGACAGAACACTGGATTTAGGGTGCGGGTTCGCATTAACATCGATGTTTATTGCGAATGAAACAGATGCGAAGAACGTATATGCATTTGATTTATGGATACCAGCATCAGAGAACTATAAAAGGATTAAGCAAAATAATCTGGAGGAAAAAATTATACCGATTCATGGTGATGCAATGGACATGCCATTTGCCGAAGAATATTTTGATTCAATTATAAGTGTAGATTCGTATCATTATTTTGGCTGCAAAAAAGGCGTATTTGCGGATAAGATACTGCCATATATAAAAAAGAATGGTTTTGTCATGATAGCAATTCCCGGCTTAAAAGAAGAACCTGAGGGTAAGTTTAAAGAATTGTTTTTAGAATGGGCAGAGGGAGATGATTCGGAAACTTTCAAAACAACAGAGTGGTGGAGAAATCTTTTAACAGAGGAATGCGGTAACGAGTGCGAGATAACCGTTAAGGAAGCTGATTGCTACGATATAGCTTGGCAAGAATGGTTTGAGACCGGACATGAATTTGCATTAAGAGACCAGGCTTATTTAGAGAAAGGCTTGTTCGAATTGCTAAACTTTGTGCTCATTTATGTGAAGAAGAATATATGAGGCGGTTGCCCTATTTTGCGTAGAGTGACACATTAAGCGAAATTCATGTAGTTTTGGGAAGGTACGCAAACAAAAGCAAAACACGGTGACAGACAGAGGGTTCATTTAACAATTTTCTACTACGGTTTTACTACGATTGAAGTGAACTGATTTAGAGATTGCGGCAGACAAACGATAAAATGTTTGTAAACGTTTGAAGGTTTATAGTATCGTTAAAATGTAGATTCATCGTTAAATGGTTAAAAGGTGAGAGATCATGTTTTGGAAATTAATCTTGAAAATGAGAGGATTTGGCGTATAATGAAATTAAGAAAACACAAAGGTGCTACCGATAGACGGTCAGCCCCAGTTTCATGAAATCATCAAATGACTGCCATGGGTCCTGGAAAACTAATGGC
>JAZQOC010000045.1:0-7986 GCA_045627645.1 Lachnospiraceae bacterium | reverse complement strand
CTAATCAAAGTGTAATAAAAATTCAGCAAATATATTCCAAAGAACCAGAAGAAGTAAAATCTTATATCGAACCAATTGATGTCTCAGATGAAGACTACGTGAAAGACTGGATAAGAAGGCCTTTTAACACGAAAATGTCAGCAGATGAAACTACACAATTTATAACGAATAAAGGCGAATATGTCAGATCAAAGTCTGAACTAAATATAGCAAATATGCTAATTAAATATGGTATTCCGTACAAATATGAGTGTGCACTTACGTTAAAAAATGGATATGTGATATATCCGGATTTTACAGTGCTTGAAATTAGAAAACGTAAAGAAATATTTTGGGAACATAGGGGAATGATGGATGACCGTGATTATATAAAACATGCTATAATACGAATTAAAGATTATGAAGAAAATGATATCTTCTTAGGAGATAGACTCATTATTACTGAAGAGTCCTCATTCCAACCTCTTGGAACAAAAGAAATAATTAGAACTATAGAACATTATTTAAGATGAAAAGCAATAATACGCGGAGTGCATATGATATTAGGCATAGATTTTGGTAGTACAACAACTAAAATTGTTCTTATGGACAATTATAAAATAATAGAAAAATACAGAATAGAACGCGAAGAATCCTACGAAGATATTCTAGATAAAATGGACCTCTCCCGTGTTACAAAGATAATGACAGTAGGGACGGGAGCATCTTATATAGAGGGTGATATAAAAGGTATTCCAACGGAGTATGTAGAAGAATTCAAGGCGGTGGCTCTTGGGGGATATTTTTTGTCAAATCTTGAGGAGTGTATGGTTGTCAGTCTTGGAACAGGAACGTCATTTATGTATGTTAACAGGGACAGGCGAGAGCATGCAGGGGGAACAGGAATTGGCGGTGCCCTTCTGCAGTCCATGGCAAAATATGGCCTTAATATGGAAAATGTGAATGACTTCCTTGAGTTGGCGGTTAAAGGAGACATAAACCGGACAGATCTTTTGATAAAAGATATTAGTAAGGTTGATATAGATAATCTTATTGGTGATGTAACTGCAGCTAATATGGCCAAGATTACAAGAGAAAGCAGGCCAGAGGATTACGCATTTGGCATAAGTAATCTTGTATTTCAGAATGTAGGTGTAATGGCTGTTATGGCAGACCGACCATACTCAACTAAAAAGGTCGTTGTTATGGGTTCTATAGGACAGAGTAAGGTTGCCAGATACTGTTTTGATGAAGTAGGAAATCTGTTTGGATATGAGTTCATAATTCCAGAAGATTCTGTATATGGTGTTGCAATAGGGGCAATATTATATGGTGATGAGAATTATATCAATAAATTTAGTGAATACGGTCAGCCAATGGATGATGTTGACAGTATATTCGAGTGATTAAAGTGGAGGTAGGTATGCGTATATTACATTGCGCAGATATTCATCTTGATTCAAAACTAAATGCTAACTTTGATTCAGAGATTAGTAAAAAAAGAAGAGCAGAAATAGTCTTAAGTTTTAAGAAACTGATACAGTTTGCTGCGGAAAAGGGTGTGGATGCCGTAATAATTGCAGGGGATTTGTTTGATACAGGAACCATTACAAAGACTACAGTTGGCATAGTAAGGGGCTGTATAGTCAGCAATCCGGATATTATTTTCTATTACCTTAAGGGGAATCATGATGCAAAAAATATTCTGGATGAGATAACAGACCTTGATAATCTTAAGTTTTTTGGCGAAAACTGGACACAATTCACACAGGGCAATGTGACAATTACGGGCGTTTCAGAGGCTGATGATTATAAGAAAATCTATGATGATCTTAGGCTGGATGAGAACAGTATTAATATTGTAACTATGCACGGTCAGATATATGAGAATCTTACAGAGGATGGAATATGTCTTTCAGCCCTGAGACACAGAGGAATTGATTACCTTGCGCTGGGGCATATTCACAGTCATTCCATGGATAAACTGGATGAGAGAGGAGTCTATTGCTATACGGGATGTTTGGAGAGCAGAGGCTTTGATGAGTGTGGAGAGCATGGTGTTGTACTGATTGATACAGAAGATAATTCTTTAAAATATGAATTTGTTCCTTGGGGAGAACGTAAGGCTTACAGAATTGATACAGATATTTCAAAATGTATGGATACAGCGGACTGTTTAGAAGCAATTAAAGATAGCTTCATAAAAAATGGAATTACCAGCTGTGATATGACTGAGGTTGTGCTTACGGGCCAGATAGATGCTGAAGCCGAGTATAGTCTTGATATACTCACTCAGGAATTAAATGACAAATATTTTTGTGTAAAGATAAAGGATAAGTCAAAGATTTATATCAACTATGAGAATTATGCCAATGATATCTCACTGAAGGGAGAATTCATCCGACTTGTAATAGGGGATAAGAAACTGGATGAGGATACCAGAGCAGAAATTATCAGGACAGGATTAATGGCACTCTCAGGGGAAAATGTATGAGATTAATTAATATTAGTATTGAAAACTTTGGAAAACTTAGTGATTTTAAGCTTGATATGGAATCAAACCCTGTAGTTATCCTGGAAGATAACGGATGGGGAAAGTCTACCCTTGCAACCTTTATAAGAGTAATGTTCTTTGGCTTTGAAGGCGAAGGCAAGAAGAAATTAGAAGAGCGTGAAAGATATAGATGCAAGCCTTGGAACAATGGCGTTTACGGTGGAAGTATTGAGTTTGAAGCGGATTCGAAAAGGTATTTGATTCAAAGAACTTTTGGAGCAAAAGCAGCCGATGATGAAAGTAAATTGGTTGACATAACTACAAAACTTCCCAGTAAGGATTATGATGCAGATACACTTGGTGAGCAGTTATTTGGTATCGACAGCGAAAGTTACATTCGAACCCTATTTATAGGGCAGGGCAACCTTGCTGTAAGAAATGATAAGAACAATATTGAAGACAGTATAACAGCCAAGATTGGAAATCTTACTGAGGCAACAGATGATATCAACAATTTTGCCAATGTTATGGAAAGACTTTCCAAAGCTCAGAATCAGATTAAATCTGGTAATAAAAAGGGTGAGTTTAATCTTCTTAACATTGAAAGAGACGGTATTATTGCAAAGATTAATAATGCAAAATATCTGGATGATGAGATCAATTACTTTGAAAATGAGATTAAGAAGATAGATGAAGAGATTGGTGGCCATAAGAAAGAGATGGAGGAACTTGAGAAAGAGTTCATTATTTCAGGCAAAAAGGAAGCCTTTGAAACCAGGAAAAAATCTTATGAGCAGCTTCTTAAGAGAAAAGAAGAAACAGACGCAAAAGTAGATGCATTAAAGGCGTATTTTTTAGATAAGGTTCCAGAGATTAGTGAAATTGAGTCTGTGATGAATGACGTCAGAGCATATCAGGAACTAAAAAACAGATGTGAAAATGAGAAAGTAAAACTGGAAAATGTGAGCCAGACTAATCATTATCAGCATGAAAAGGATATCCTTCAGATGAGAAAAGAAATCGCCATTAATGAATGGAAACATGAGAAGGCGAATCTTTTGGACGCGTATAAGGATAATTGCGAGAGTACAAAGGCTTCGGTTACGGCTAATATGAATATGACTATTGTTAGTGGAATTGTAATAGCTGTGGTGTTGGGGCTTGTTGCACTTGTTGTCAATGTAATGGCGGGTAAAGCAGCAATTGCTGTAACCGCACTATGTATTGCTGGCGTGGTAGCGGGACTCGTAATCATGGCAGTGGCTGTTTGGATGAAGCCTAAGATGATTGAAAATAAAGTTTCGCAAATTGAGAAGCCTGTTATGCCAGCAGAACCTGATTTTAGTCTAGATGAAGAACGATTGGAGAAACTTAGACTGGAAGAACAGGATAAAGGCGGTCAGAACGAAAGCTATCTTTTGAGTGTTAAAAATATGAATTCCATGAAGGAGAAAATCGTAGAATGGTTTTCTGTCTATGGAATTACCAATAGTAATGACTGGCTCAGTGATTTATATACAGCAAAGCAGAAGGTTGAAAGTCTTAATGACTATATATCTAAACAAAAAGATATAGAAAATGAGCTTGCAGAATTTGGTGATGAGATTAAGGAAGAGTCAGCTTCATACGAGCAGGTCAGAGACTCAAAAGAGGTTATGAGACGGCGAGATGAACTTGATGATATTTGCGATGCATTGAGAGACAGAGCTACTCAGATTAAGAAGGCCTGTGATGAAAAATATGATATAAAAGCAGAGGTTGAAGATCAACGGTCACGACTTGATTCCATTGATGAGAAACTTGAGGAATTGGGCCACAAATATGATATAATAAAAAGTACTGCTGATTATCTTGCAAGAGCTAAAGATTTGCTTTCATCAAGATATATGGATCCTATAAATGATGCATTTGTAAGATACTACAGTTATATTACAACAGAGTACCTGGACGGCTATGAACTGGATGCGGAAATCAATGTAACACGCCAAGAGATGGGACATAAAAGGGCTCAGTATTCTTTATCAAAGGGCTATCAGGATCTTGTGGATGTTGCTCTTAGAATGTCGCTTGTGGATGTAATGTACAAGGGTGAAAAGCCATGGATTATACTGGATGATCCATTTGTTAATCTGGATACTGATAAATTAACTCAGGTTAAAGAATTTATAGAAGAAATAGCAAAAGAGTATCAGGTGATTTATTTCACCTGTCATGAATCGCGAGCATAGTATGACAAAAGTAAAGTACGAATCACAATTTGATATGATGACCAAACAGCCGGTAGAGAGTCTGATTCTTAAGCTTGGATTACCGACAACTATAAGTATGCTGGTTACCAGTATTTACAATATGGCTGACTCGTATTTTGTTGGTCAGATTAATACTTCAGCCAGTGGAGCTATTGGTATAGTTTTTGGACTTATGGCAATCCTTCAGGCATTTGGTTTTATGTATGGGCATGGAGCAGGAAGTATTATCAGTAGAAAACTTGGTGCAAAGGATATTGATGGTGCAAGAATCTATGCGTCAACCAGCTTTTATGCGGCGCTTATAACTGGTTTTGCAATTCTTGTTCTGGGATTAACATTTATCACACCGTTAATGGTGCTTTTAGGTAGTACGCCAACTATATTGCCTTATTCAAAGGTTTACGCGACCTGCGTTCTTGTTGCGGCGCCAGCTATGGTATCGAGTTGTGTTATGAACAATATACTCAGGTACGAAGGCAGAGCATTTTTCGCTATGATTGGCCTTACATCTGGAAGTATATTGAATATCTTCCTGGATGCCATCCTTATGAAGGGCTTTGGCATGGGGATTCTTGGTGCGGGCCTTGCGACAGCTATTTCACAGTACATATCATGGGGAATACTTATGTCTATGTATGTTATGAAGAAAACCCAGTGTAATTTTGATGTTAAAAATGTGAGATTCACATGGAAAATAATGGGCGAAATTTATGCCACAGGCTTTCCTAGTCTTGCAAGACAGGGGCTTGGAAGCATCTCTACCATGACACTTAATAATATCGCAGGTGTATATGGCGATGCTGCAATTGCTGCTATGAGTATTGTAAGCCGAATCAGCATGTTTATATTTAGTGTAGGACTTGGTATTGGGCAGGGATTTCAGCCAGTTGCAGGATACAATTATGGCGCGAAAAAGTATTCCCGTGTTAAAAAAGGATTCTTTTTCACATGGATGTTTGGAACTGTTTTGCTTGGAATTATATCAATAGGAGTACTGATGGTATCAGGAAGAGCAATTGGGTTTTTCAGAGATGATGCTGAGGTAATAAGAATTGGTATTCTTGCTCTGAGAGTTCAGTGTATTGCACTTTTGTTTGTTCCATTTGCAGTATGTAACAATATGATGTTCCAAAGTATTGGATACAAGTTCAATGCGACATTTTTATCAGTTTTAAGAAGCGGTTTGTGTTTTATTCCAACATTACTGATTCTTAGCTCATTACTGGGAATAACGGGCGTTCAGATTTCTCAGGCTATAGCGGATGTTATGAGCGCGCTGATTTGTATTCCATTTTCAGTATCATTCTTTAAAAAGTTGCCTGAAGACTTTGCAGAGGAAAAGACAGAGTAAACATATTTAGTGGGAAATTAAACTATGGAAGAAAGTACAAGATTAAATAAATATATTGCAGAATGCGGTGTCTGCTCCAGAAGAGAGGCTGATAAGCTTATTGAAACAGGAAAGGTAAGTGTAAATGGAAAGACTGCAGGCATGGGTGTAAAAGTTAATCCTGGTGATGTGGTTGTATGTCAGGGAAAAACTTTATCTGGTAAAAATGATAAAGTCGTGCTGGCTTATTACAAGCCACTTGGAATTACCTGTACTGAAAAAGACAGATTTGCAGAGAAGACCTTAAAGGAAGCTTTTGATTATCCTGTAAGAGTGACCTACGCAGGCAGACTTGATAAGGAAACAGAAGGTTTGCTACTCATGACTAATGATGGCGAACTCATTAATAAACTTATGCGTGGCACCAATAGTCATGAGAAAGAATACTATGTAAAGGTCACAACAGAACTTAAAAGTGACTTTAAGGACAGAATGGAGGCTGGAGTATTCTTAAGCGAACTTAACAGAAAGACAAAGCCTTGTAAGGTAGAAATAATAGGGCCTTATACATTTAAAATAATGATTACCCAGGGCCTGAACAGACAGATAAGAAGAATGTGCCAGGAACTAGGATATAAGGTAAATGCACTCCAGAGAACCAGAGTGGCAAATATAGAACTTGGAAAGTTAAGACCAGGAACATTTAGAAAACTTTCGAGGGAAGAGTTAAACGAATTATACAGTATTGTTAATGAATAGGTTTAGGACTAAACATGACTAAAGAAGAGTATTTACAGCTATGTGAACAGATTGATTATCATATGAACAGATATTACAACGAGGATGCTCCTGAAATATCTGACTATGAATATGATCAGCTTATGATACAGGTTAAGGCAATTGAAAAAGAACATCCAGAATGGATAACTGCAGATTCTCCTACGCAAAAAATAGGTGGAACTACTAAACGTGAAGCAGGTGTGACAGTCACCCATAATGTTCCTATGCTTAGTATCCAGGATGTATTCACAAAAGAAGATGTAATTTCATGGGTGAGATCTGTTAGAGAAGTCTATCCGGATGCTGATTTTTCTGTTGAACAGAAGATAGATGGGTTATCTATGTCATTGCGTTATATGGATGGAAAACTTACGTTGGCAGAAACCAGAGGAGATGGTCTGGTTGGAGAAGACGTAACACTTAATGCACTTGTTATTCCAGATGTATTAAAGAATATTGAATTTCCGGGGTATGTAGAGCTTAGAGGTGAAGTATATATGTCACATGAAGATTTTGACAGATATAACGAAACTCAGGAAGCTGCAGGAAAAAAACTTGCTGCCAATCCTAGAAATCTAGCTGCTGGAACGCTTAGACAACTTGATAGTAATATTACTAAAGAGCGTGGGCTTAGGATGTATGTGTTTAATGTACAGGATGCCAATGGCGGTTGTGAAGAATTAATGCAGAGGCATACAGAAGGTTTAGATAAACTGCAAAAAGCAGGAGTTGCTGTAGTACCACACAAGCTCTGTAAAACAGAACAGGAAATATTGGATACTATCGATATGATAGGTGAGAGCAGGGGAGAACTTGCTCATGATATCGATGGTGCAGTAGTTAAAATTGAGCAGATAGAGTACAGAGAATCATTTAGTGGTTCGAGTAAATATACTCCAGGGCATATTGCGTATAAATACCCACCAGAAGAGAAAGAAGTTGAGATTGAAGAAATAGAGGTTGCAGTAGGAAGAACAGGCAAGATGACCTTCAGAGCACGTTTTAAAGAAGCGGTTAGACTTTGTGGAACAAGTGTAAGTCGAGCTACCCTTCATAACGTTGATTTTATTCACAATATGAACATCTCAGAAGGATGTCTGGCTATCTGTAGAAAGCAAGGTGAGATTATCCCTGCAATCGTAAGGGTGACAAAG
>JAZQOC010000044.1:0-3436 GCA_045627645.1 Lachnospiraceae bacterium | reverse complement strand
CCAATTCCGGCTCCTTGATCACCTCCGGTAGCAGTAATCTTTCCACCGTAGATAGTTATTTCGCCTCCGGCCTTACCATATCCGCCGCCAATTCCGGCCGCCCAATTTCCTCCGGTAGCGTTTACATCTCCGTTTGCAATGATTATCTTACCGACATTTCCATTACTTCCACCACCAATTCCGGCTCCTTGATTTCCTCCGGTAGCAGTTACGGTTCCACCTTGTATTATTATTTCTTTTGGGTCTTGATTACTATCAATTCCGCCACCAATTCCGGCCGCTGCGTTTCCACCTTTGGCTTCTATCTCTCCATGATTAATTGTAATCATTGCATTAACAGAACCCTTTCCACCGCCGATTCCGGCTGCATAAGCGCCTCCTGTAGCTTTAATCTGGCCTCCATTAATGATTATTATATCATTTGTATCATTTATACCATCACTACCACTTCCGATTCCTGCTCCTGATTCAACACTCGGATATTGGGCGGTAGCTTCTACTTGACCTTCATTAATAGTTATTATTCCGGTAGCTCCTCCCATTCCACCACCAATTCCGGCAGCATGATATCCTCCTTTAGCAGTAACCTTTCCTCCATTGATAGTAATATTTCCTCCGGCTCCACCTTTTCCACCACCGATTCCGGCTCCATAATATTCACCTCCGGTAGCTGTTACATCTCCACCATAGATTGCAACAGTACCACATTTCTCATTCTCATTACCACCAATTCCGGCTCCATTATCACTTCCTGTAGCTTCTAATTTGCCCATCGAATTGTCTTTACTTTGGGCATAAATATATAGAACATTGTCTCTTCCTACATGTATTCCTTTTTCAGCTATTAGTTTTGCTCCATTACACAGAATCAGTTTTGTCTCATTACCATCACCTTGGCTACCGTTAATAGTTATTCGATTGCTAATAGTAACAGTCATGCCACTTTTCACATAATAAACACCACTACCTAAACTTGAAATTTGACTATCGTTTGTTATTTCTGTGCACAAATCACACGTTGTTTCATTTCCAGACTCATTCAGATATGTCACACTGTCAGCTGCATAAACACTGTCAGGTGTACAAAATACAAAAGCAATACCAAATACTATTGCACAAATTTTTCCTAATATTTTTTTATTTGAATTCTTTTTCATCATAGTAGCTTATCTCCATAGTAACGCAGGTACTCTAACATTATATAATGCCCTATTATCATTTGAATACAATAGCTTTATTTAACACACAAAAACACACGCGTGCGTTTTCGTGCGTTTTCGTGCGTTTTCGTGTGTTTATTTCTTTATTGCATAAAAAGCTTTCCTGCCACTTCCAACTAATTCCAATTTACCTTTTTCTGTTAATTTCTTTAACAGTCGATAAGCCTGCGAAGTACTCACATTTAACAATTCAACAACATTGTCTCTTGTTATCATTCCATTCTGTTTAGTTACTAGTTCCATAATCCATGCCTCATATTTCACAGCATCTATACCAGTTTGACGAACATAACCAACAACATTATCTTGTTCCTTATAAATTTTCGAACTTAAAATATACACTCTAGACTTATTACTTCCTGTTGCTTCAACTAGTCCTGCTTCAACCAATTTTTCTACATTTGCTTTTGTTCTGCTTTCAGCAACATTTATATACTCAGATATCTCCTGAATGCTCAATCTTCTCTGAGATTGAAGTGCTGACAAAATAAGTAATGAATTAATAGGTAATGATCGCCCAAGCCTATTTTCTTCATTTGATATCATTTTTGTAAATGGGAGATCTGGTTCAGATCTTTGAATAAATAGCTTTACGCACGAAGAAGTCGTTTCATTGTAATCAGGTAAAGGTCTGCCATATACAATAGAGCCTTCAAATATTCTATCTATTCCTCTGCCCGTCTTTTCAGCCAGTCCTATTCTTTTCAAAGCATCCGCGAGTACCTGATTTCTTCCATGCGGTTCAACAGTCAACAGATTCGTTAAATTAACTCCCTCCACGAATCCGCCTGGGCTACTTATTGTTAACCCTTCATCTTCAACAGCAACTCTAACTGATTGAAGAATAGTATAATCTCTATGACAGAAAGCATTTACCAGTCCTTCTCTATACGCAGTCTCTGAAAACTCAGGTATAGGAACTCTGAATAATCCATATTCCATCTCTCGCTCTGGATTCCACGCCTTCATATACTCTTCAAATAACTCAAATGTTGCCAAAAGAGGTTTCGATATTTGCTCGTTCTTTCTGACCTTTGTTCCTTCAAGGACTTGGAATGTTGCTTTTGCTGTTGGTATTAATTCAGCGATTCGATCCTCTTTTCCCAAAATCAATACACCTGTCACGGTAGGGCGTAACACGCCTGCTTCTTCCTTTACCAGTTGTAATGCTTTGTCTAACTCCTCATCTGACAATTCTAACAGCGCCTTGTCGCCTTTTCTGTATTTTATAATACTTCTTAATCTCTCACGCTCATTAGTATCAAAATCTTCTAATGATGCACCTTCTAATATCTGAGCAGAATAGTCCAACAAATTCAATGCCGATAATCTACTAGGTATTTCATATGGATACATAGGAACATTTTCTGGAGATCCATCCGGCTTCAATCTTCTTTTTTGTATTTTTCCATCTGATGTTGCAACGATAGTTCTACTCATTGGAACTTGGATCTGCATAATCTCAACATCACATTCTTCAATAATCTCAGCCCTTACCGGAATAGATGGAACTGTTTTATTAGCAATCAGCGCCATCAATCCAATCGGATCCTTATGCTTTTTTGACAATCCTGTCGGCGTTCCATCATCTTCAACTCCCAAATATAACATTCCGCCCTCAGTATTCGTCATTCCCACAATCTCAGCAGCTAGTTCTGCTTCACTAAAGCCCTCTATATCACTTTTAAATTCTACTGTTAAAGTCTCTTTTTCAGGTATTGTTCTCATATCAAACTTCCTCCAAACGCATCATAGCACATTCCGTGCGTTTTATCAACCCAAAAAACGCACGCGTGCGTTTTCGTGTGTTTATTATGATTCAAATAACAGTGTCTCTTTACAACCTCAAAGTTTCTTTCTCATTTCCCTCTTGGCAGCATCCGTTTCAAGCTCCTTTACCGAAGTGGGATTCCTGCCGTGCAATCTGCTGTTTTCTCTTTCCATCCATCAATCTCTCCTTTCTTTTTGGCATAAAAAAACGGCTACTACCGAAGTAATAACCGTAATTTTAGATATTTAGTTTTTAAGTTTGGTCACAGAAATTACAATTTCCTTAACTAACATCTATCATAAATTTTAAGCCATTTCAAAGTTTCAAAATATCATATTTTCAGACTCTTTTACATCAATCCAACTTACTCATCCGCCACAAAAATTTTGCCATTAAGTTTATTGATGATTTCCTTCTTTTTATCCATAGTTGCCTCAGCATACCG
>JAZQOC010000043.1:0-5700 GCA_045627645.1 Lachnospiraceae bacterium | reverse complement strand
ACAGGTTCGAGCCCTGTAGGTCCCATTTTTTTGCCGCAGTGGCGGAACTGGCAGACGCCCGGGACTTAAAATCCCGTGGGTAGTGATACCCGTACCGGTTCGATTCCGGTCTGCGGCACTGGAAACCTCGATTATATCGGGGTTTTTTTATTGCTAACTTGCGGACACGTTGCGGACATTATTTAAGGCGTCATTAAATACTAACTTTATATCCTGATTAGCTCTTTTCTGAAGTACTCTATTATAGTGCTCAGTCATTGCTTGGTTAGCGTGTCCCATTGCTTTCTGTGCTTCATAGAGTGGAACACCATTCTCAAGCATTAGTACACAGTTTGCAAAACGAATTTTATGTGATGATAAGTATCTTATTCCAACAGCATCACAACGGCGTTTTAAAGTGTCATTAAAGCCGTCTGTAGTAAGAGGAGCATCATTGTTCGTAAAAACGAATCCTGAGCGTAAATGAGGCTCTACGGTGTTTAAGACGTCATATGCGATGTCTGGCATTGCTAAGCGTCTGTGTCCTGTTTCTCGTTGCTTCTTGATTTCGTCTAACTTATCTTCAGAATTCAACTGCTGATGAATATAAATTTCTCGTCTATCCATATCAACATCATCCCACTGTAAGCCTTTTAATTCACCAACTCTTATTGTAAAGCAAAACATAAAGATAATAGCTCTATCATAATTTGTTGGATTCGGCTTTGATAGAAGATAAGTTAATAGCTTAATTCGTTCTTCTTCTGTGTAAACCTTTTCTGTGTTATCAACTAGCTTATATCGTCTATTCTTGAAATCAATACCGTCTAGAGGTAATCTCACGTTAATATTATCTCTAATTGCTTGCTCGTATAATCTCTTGATTAGAGAACGCACTGAAGAAACATTATGCTTACTTGGTATCTCAATAAATAAGTCATCAAAATACCTCATAAAATCACCCACTGTAATCCGATTGGAAACTATAAAAGATATGCGCATTGCTGTGATGTGTGTCTAATACGTTAACGGTGACCTTCATTTCAGATTCTACATAAACTTAAAGGCTCTGCACATGGCAGAGCCTTTATAAAAAGAATTAAACTCGTTATTGTTCTTATGCTCTAAGCTTTGCATTTACTTTCTCTACATCAAGCTTAAAATAAATAAACACTACAATAGCTGTTACAATTACTGGCACACCAGCAAATGAGAATGTAAGCACTGAATTACAAAAATCTGTCTGCGTTAAAGCTGTAGGATCAAACTTTCCAGCTGCTAGCAACCAACCGCTAACAGCGGAGCCAAGACCACCGCCAACTTTCATACCAAATGATGTACATGAGTACATTGAACCATCAAGACGTTTTCCAGTCTTAAAGAACGTATAATCAGAAGCTTCCGAAACTAATGCATTAAAAGTTCCAGCTAATGTGCAGCATGTTAAAGCAACCAGACTATACATAACAACTACTATAGAAGCGTTGCCATTTGCAGCAAGAATCCAATAAATGATTCTAACCACAAGGTTAATAACAAACATAATCAAGTTTAGATTTCTCATACTACCTGATTTCTGAACTAACCACGGAGCAGCCACAAGACCAATTATCATTCCTACTGAAGAAGCTGTAACAAGTTTTCCAAAGTAGCTAGCATCTCCACAAACATACATAAAGTAGTAGATTGCAGCCCCCATTGATACTCCCATCATTAAGTAGAAAAGCACATATAATAATGTAAGCATGTTGAAATACTTATTAGACACTAAGGTCTTAAGTACATCAATAAGATTGTTCTTTTCTGTTGATTCGGTAGTTTTCTTCTCCTCTGGAAGCTCTTTAACCGAAAACACTGATAGTGTATTAAATACAAGACCAATAATCGCAAATACGATAGCTGCAGCCCTCCATCCAGCTGCTTCGCCACCAAACTTCTCCACAAGAACTAATGCATAATTTGATACAAGAACATTTCCAAGTGTAGAACCGATGAATCTAAAAGTTCCCATCTGAACACGCTCGTTACTGTTTTTTGTAATTAATGATGTTAATGCTGAGTATGAAATGTTATTAGCTGTATAAAAAATAGCATTTAGCAATGTATAGAAAATAAAGAAATATACATATTTAACGCTATCTCCAAGGCCTTCTGGAATAGCAAATAATAAGATAAGTGCTACTGCATTTCCAATATACGAGTAAAGCATCCATGGTCGAGCCTTACCCATCTTTGTATGTGTCTTATCAATAAAGTTACCAAATATAATATCTGTAAAACCATCAAATATCTTTGAAACCAAGATTAAAGTTCCAACAATAGCCGCACTTAAACCAACTGTATTTGTCAAATAAACCATTACAAAGCTCGAAATCAAGCCATAAACCATATTAGCTGCAAAATCACCACAACCATAACCGAATTTGTTGAAAAAATTCAAGTACTTCTTTTCTTCCATTGCATTTACCTCCAATACATTACACTGTCAAAGATCCTTCTATCTTTTCCGCAAAAGGACCAGGAATTGTCACACCACCTCTATGATTTCCTAAGTAGTCACTGTCAAAAACAATTGGTGTACCATCAGGATTTTCAAATCTTTCCTCTGGCTCAAAAGCTTCTCCTAACATTTCTGTTGCCAAAACATTACATTTGAAATCCTCAAGTAAGTCATATACATTTGTTTCTATTCCATATTTGCCGTCGTTCTGAACTAGTTTCACCCATGCGTCTCCTGAA
This sequence comes from Lachnospiraceae bacterium, assembly GCA_045627645.1. Classification (GTDB taxonomy): domain Bacteria; phylum Bacillota; class Clostridia; order Lachnospirales; family Lachnospiraceae; genus Colinaster. Next base: position 2,982 of record JAZQOC010000043.1, on the reverse strand, counting down.
CATTCAGCTTTATTTTGTTCTTTATTCCATGGCTTTGCGCCATTAAAGTAGGCATTACCATCAATCCAAACTGGAAGATGAGCAAAATGATAATCCTGCATGGTAAACATATTTGGATATGGATTATCTAACTCAAAATGCTCAACCCACTCCTCATAAGTAGGATATTCATCAAAGACACTGGTTCCTTGAACCTGATTATCTCTCATGATGAATCCCATATCCTCCTTCTCTTCCTCAGGCTTTACTGGCCAATTCTGAATGAAGATATTGTTATAAATTCGATCATCACCATGAAGGAATGACATCATTCCTGCCACCTCTGTCCTATGCCTTATATGATAAGGAGTATATCTAACTGCCATTGTTCCATTACTTAATGGCATGTCAGTTCCACTTCCTATAGAAGTAAGTGGTCCAAGACAAAGATTATGAATCACTGCACAACCTTGTGCTGCAAGTCTAAATGAAATCTTAGATAGAGAGATATTATTATCAATCAATGTTGGGCCATGGCTAACTTCAACCATTACATCCTGACTAGACATTCCGCCAGGAACCAGAGGGATATCCTCTGACGGAGCATGATTATTATGGAATATGTTCTGTGTAATTCGTGTTCCCTGAGCCTCCCAATCACACCAAATACCCATTGTAGAATGATGTATGTGATTTCTTCTCATAATCACATCAATCGCCGCATGAAGCTTAATTCCAGCTACTTCTGCACCTGCCAACTCCTGCATACAATTGATATGGTGAATGTGATTATCCTCTATCAACGAAAAAACACATCCCATTCGACCAACGATACCAGCTTGCTCACAATGATGAATGTGGCATCTACGAACTATATGACTTCCAATTTTCTCTTTAGTCCAGCCATGATACTGTCCTCTACAAACAGCATCTCGTTCCATTTGCGTAGCACTTTTTACATGTCTATTTGTAAAGTAGTGATTATTCTCCTCGTCATAGTACTTCCCTAAAGAGATGCCTACGCACTTACTATTTGAAATTTCACAATCCTCAATTATCCATCCTTTAGCCCAGTGTGGGCCTACCATTCCATCCTGATATGCGGCTGGTGGTGCCCATGTAGTAGCGGCCTTATTAATGTTAAATCCCGTTACAGTTATATAATCAATATGATTTTCAGATGGCATAAAGCAGTTTCGACGTACATTAATCTCTACATCTTCTTCATTAGGATTCTTTCCTTGGAAGTTTGCATAGATTACAGTTTCATCCCCATCTTGCTCAGTGTACCACTTGTACACTGACCATTCTTGTTCCCAAGAGTGAATGTACTTTTCGGCTTTCATGCATTCATCAATTGTCCTTACCTCATATAACTGGCGATTATTCAAATATACTGCACCTGTGTGTTTCTCACATGGGCCAAAGTACCAATCGCCATAAATAAAGGTTGTATATGGGTTATAGTGTCCAAAAACACCATTATTAACTCTGTAAACCCATACATTGCCTTTATAGTGTTCCCATCCTATTGCTATTTCAGAACCTGTAATAATAGCACCCAATGGTTCCTCACTTTTATATACAATAGGTGCATCCTTTTTTCCAGCAAACTTAGGACATACATGCTCTCGGTACACGCCCTTTGCAACTATGACCTCATCGCCAGGCTTCGCAACTTGTGCCGCATCATTAATATGCTTGAAAGGCATTTCTTTTGTGCCACATCCATCTCTTCCCGATTTAATATCTACATAGTACTTCACAATAACCCTCCTTCTCACAACATCCTGCAGGTAATGTTTTAATATGTATGAAATAAATATAAATGTCCTAGACACTAGCAACAATATCTAGAATAGTATATTATTATACATATTGTATCTAAAATAGACTTTATGGGTGAAATATGAAAAACAACACAACACGCGAGGACGCATTTAAAAATTCTCATCTTCTTTTTAGAAAGAAAAGCAGTGAACTCTTTACTAAGCTGGAAATGTCCATGCCATATTTGGTTCTCTACGAAGTAGCAAGTGTGACTGATAACAAATCAATTTATTTTGAATTCAGCGAAAATGGCCGATTTGAAAATCATACAACCTATGAAAATTACTCAACAAATATTGGCGATTTGAACCTTCACTCTCATGATTTTTATGAACTCACTTATGTACTTTCAGGAGAGCTCAAAATGCAAATAGAGGATGAGACAATCTTCTATAAATCAGGAGATTGTTGTCTTTGTAATAAGAACATTCATCATAAAGAAGTAATGGATAGAGATACAGAAATCGTTCTATTTCTTATGAAGGAAGAATATGTTAGAAATCTAATAGATAATAATTATTCTTATGACTCTCATGGAATAGCTCATCCTATAGATACTTTCTTTTACAAGCTATTCTCTGAAAATACTAAGAATCCATTCTTTGATGCAAAGGTATATATAGATTTTCGAAGCAAAACCGGTGATATAGATTCATATCTTGAAGTTATTAATAAAATAATAGCCGAAATTACTGGCGTTCGTTCCGGAAAAAGCCATATGATAAAAGCCCTTATGTGCCAGTTAATTGAGTTACTTGAAGATAAAGATAGAATGATCAGCCAGATAAATGAAGCAACTCTTTCAAATGAGGAGCAAATTATCCTACAAATATCCTTAGCTTACAAAGATAAGAACGGCATATTTACTAGAGAGGAAATAGCTGACATAACTGGTTACAATAGCGATTACATAGAACGAATTCTAAAAAGAAATACAGGACTTACTCTATCTGCCTACGGCAGAAATTTCTTACTAAAAAAAGCTGCCATGATGTTAACAGGTACAAATATGGGCATTGGAGAAATATGTACCTCTCTAGGCTATGCTAACAGAAACTATTTCAACCATCTTTTCCTAGAAAAGTTTGGTATGCTTCCGTCTGAATATAGAAAAGTAGCTAGAAATCAAAATTGACCTTTGTAATTTATGCATATATGACTGGCTTGATAACT
>JAZQOC010000042.1:0-7591 GCA_045627645.1 Lachnospiraceae bacterium | reverse complement strand
TAAAGAACAGAACAATTCGTAGTTACGCCAAATGCCAGATGCTTTATCAATCTCATCATACTTATTATCCATAAGTAAGAGCAGCTGTTGATTGTCACTCTTGATTGGCTTTAGCTTTAACTTGCTTGCCGTGTCAACATCGTATGTATCAAACTTATCCTTGTTGAATAAAGCTTCCTGCATTGCTTCTTTTTCCTTGTCGGATTCAGCACAATCAAGCAAAGCCTTTATCATCAGATATATTGTAGTCAAACGCTGCTGACCATCAATGATGACATAATGGTAAATGTTATGCTCCTCTTTGAGCAAAGCACGAACAACAGAACCACAGAAATGTGTCCTGTCTTTCTCATAAGCAAGAACAATATCATCAAACAGTTTGATGCACTGCTCCTTAGACCATTCATAATTCCTCTGATATACAGGAATTGAATACTGCCTTTTATTTGGCTCAATAAAGTCGTTTATTATTCTTCCGTCTTCAATCTTCATAACACGATTTCCTTATATCTTTTACTTTATGTATTTTGAAAGCTTATTCTGTACTCTTCTTATTGCCTTTTCTGCTGTATGTTGCTTTATTATGCCTTCCCTTGCATACGCCATGAAGTTCAACACGTTGTCCTCTAAATGCAATGCAACAACTGCACTATTCATGTTTCCTACTCCAGAAGGCACCCTTACTATATAGGTATTTGTCTCAAAGTCTTCAAGAAGTATTTTCCCTAATCCAATAATGTTATCTCTGAGGTTAGCAAATGTCATATTAGGTGTGCTGCTTGAATCCACTACTACCTCTTTTTCCTTAACGCTGATAAATTCCCTCATCAGAGAGATCGTCTTTTTCTTATCCATTGTCTTCAACCTCTTAATAAGCCAATTGCATATTATCATCTATACTATCAGCTATGTCCTCAAGTAGATTTTTCAATCCACCAGCTATCTGTTCATCTGACAAAGCTTTTATCTTTCTACGACATCTAATTGTTGATTCGATGATTGGAACAAGCATATTTCTAGCATATTGAGTTCTATCTTTGCTAGCAAACATATCCTTTAGCTTTTTTCCATCAAGTTCTTTTTGTAATTTATCAATAGACTTCTCAACTTCCTTTGCATTTAGCAAATATTCCAATGCAAGGGCTTCAAACTCTTGCTGTATAATGCGAACCATTTCATCTGCATCATCTTCAATAAATTTATCTAACACAGCGTTGGTCACTTTTCCAGAAGCCCCACCAGCAATTATTGAACCTGCCAAGCCACCTATTACAGTACCTGCTCCTGGCAAAATTGCTGAACCTATTGCTGCTCCTCCAAGCCAACCCCCAGTTCCACCGGCAACAGTTGTCACCGTAGATGACATATTCTTAAATAACTGCTTTCCTGATATTCTTCTCCTGAATATATTTGCAATATCAAATGAAGAAAGCACAACAACTGATACTCCAGCAGTAATGACATTGCCTCTTAACAACTTTGCAGCACTTTTCATTGCAGCTGCACCATATATGTTGCTTCCATTTCTAAAAGCATTGACCAAAACCGCTGCCGCCTTTGGTCCCATAATTCCAACAATAGCTTCTGAACTTCCTACCAATGCACTATTTAACCCTGCTTTTGATAATTGGCTGGCAAGTACCGTAGTAATAAATGCTGTTCCTCCAACCTTTAAGCCAGAGAATGTTGCTATTTTAAGTGATTTACCAAAGTCTTCACCATTCCAAAGATTTGTAGCAAACGTAATTAAAGCAGTAACGCCAAAAGCAGAGGATGCAATAATTACTCCATGAACTGAATCATAAGTTAAAGATTCAATAGTTCCTGCTTTTGCAATATTACGTGCCTGTGCATATGTAAAATGACCTTTCCTGATTATATTCTTTGCTTCTTCAGGATTTGTTATGCCCGGAATTTTTCCATCACGTATTTTATCTTCCATAGCCTTGACTGCGGCATCGTACTTATCTGATGGAACCTCAATCAGCATTGGCTTTCCATTTTCCCAATAGCGAAAGTTTCCATCACTATCAAAGCATTCATCAACGCAAGCCTTACCTGATTGACAATATTTTGATTGTATTAAGACATCATCTACAACTCTATCAGCACCATTCTTAACATTGTCATCACCAACAATTTTGGCTTCATGACCTGTTAACTTATCATAAAGATTATTGGCTCTTTCTGCTGCATATCCATGTCCCTGTCTTGCATGAAACTTTTCTTCATCATAGAGCTTATTAACTTGCCCGTAAGCACCAGCAGAAACACCACCAGCAGTAGCTCCTTCAAACTGTTGTTTTACAGCTTCAATATCTATGAATTGTTCTGACAAGGGTCTCGTAATTACATCAATTATCTCTTTGAAAAAATCTACTAGAGGCTTCTTGTTTACAAAATTGTCTGACCATATTAACTCAGTGCCATCAAATAGCTTGAATAAGATTTTATTGTCACAATCTTTCTTTCCACATTCAATTAGTTGAATGCTTTCTATATCGTCGTACCAGAGCTTTTTAGGCTTTTCTAAAGTAGTGAGATAATATACTTTGTCATCAGTAAATACATAACCTTCTTTGCCTGTCTCTAAAACAGTAGTGTCATATAATCCTATAATGGTTTTCTTATCTAAACCTTCAGCATACTTTTTCCTTGCATTCTGAATCTTTTTCTCAGGAATAGCGTTTCCAACATGAAAACTAAACGCTGTTTTAATCTGGTCAGCGTACTTCTTTATTATTTTTATTCTTTCTTCATGCTGATTCATAAACAAATCCTCTGTTTCACTTAATGTCATTCGATACAGTTTGATGCTTTGTATCTTGTATGTTTATAAGTGTATTCATTCTCGCTTTCCTGCCTTTTACTCTGAACAAAATTAGTATACTTATCTTGGTCCCATAAACTTATCACCATTTAAGTGAATCATATGGTCAGGCATCTCTGAAATCCACACTTCTGTTTCCCACGCTAATGTTTCCGAAAACTTCTTAAAGACTTTGAAATTCTGAAATGCTGTAACATATATTTTCCCTGCTGTAACATTCTGTGTCATCTGTTCTATTTCAACAATCCTTTTGGGATCCATAGGGCCTACAGATGTAACCGACTCTATAAAATAAATCCAATTCTTATCTTCTCTATAAAGAACTACGTCTGGCATCTTATCATGCAGTGTAATTTCAAATCCAAGATCAGATAGCTTCTCAACATTCTTTACCAAATCCTTTTCAATGGTATCGCCCACATAAAGGCATTCACTGTTAGGAGCAAATCTTGGAGCAAACTCTTCTATTATTGCCTTTTGTAATTCATTATGTGCTCCAGTCGAAAATGTAAAGTCTATTCCGTTAATCTTTACTGGCATCTTCTCCATTTCTTTCTTAGATGCGTAATATTCCACTAAGGTTTCATGTACTGACAAGAACTGTGCTAATTCAGATTCCCATACTTCATTATTGTATTTTTGAATTAACCTTAAAGCCTCATCAGTTATCCTATATCTATAATTTGGAGAGTTTGTAGCCTTACCATTGTCTTCTATAATGGCTGCATTTCGAAAATGATGTAAAGCCTGTTTTCTAAAAGTCTCTCTACTATTTTCTGCATAGGACACACCATAGCTATCCTTAGTAAACTGGATTATGTCATGTATTCTTATCCACGAATTAGTAGCATCTCTCCATGGCTTGTATTCCGTTAAACCTAACATAGCAAGTAAACTGTAGCAGCACAGGTCTGACTGCTGTTTTGATGGCATCCCCAAAACTAATAACAGTTCTTTTGCCTCAGATAATTTACTCATACTGTTTCCTCCAATATTTTGTCACATTGTTCTGTTGTCAAAGATTTTGACATTTTTAATTTAACACCCATATCACGTATAACATCAATGCTTGGCACTGGTATCAAATTGACTTCCGTTGAATTAACTTGAGTTGAGCCATTCAAGATTCTGTAATACCTGTCATACAGCGTTGAATTCAACAAACAATAAACTCCATATGCTTCCTCTTCACTCAATGGATGACTTACCCCAGTAACAAAATTGATTTTATTTTGTGTGCTTATCTTATCGTATTGACTGTATTCAGTAGCTTTATAAATAGCACATTGCAGGCGTCTCTTTTCCTCTTTTGCTGTGAACCTTTTACAGAATACATAGTTATGATTATCCTGTATTAACCCGTTCCTTTCAGTCGATATGTATTCCACATCATGTCCAATAGGAAACACCACTTTGCCATCTTTTAGATGTTGCGAATAAAAAAGTGGTACATAGCCTTGTTTCTGAGTGTCTGATAACAACGATTGTGTTCTAAAATCAACAGTCAAACCTGTCTTCATCTTAATGCCTATCTTTGGCAGTGTGAAATCCATTGTACTAAACTTCTTCAGCAATTCCATATCCTCTTCCGAAGTTATTAAGTACACATATTTTTCCTCACCCGAAACACAAATATCATAAGGAACTCTTATCTCCGTTAAATTGTTGAAGTCTCTATTAGATACTGATGACGTTACTATTACATGTTCTGTTGCTTCTTTACATACTTTTATTATTATTGTTTCTTGCAAAACACTTTCATTATCAAACACCTTATCTCGACTTACAAACAAATGGATATGTTTTAAGAACCCGTGTGATAAAAAATATTTTCTGAAAGCTCTAAAATACACTCCACTTGTCCAAGAACGAGGTATTATATATACCATTTCGCCATGACTATCCAAATTAAAAAGACTCATGGCTGCAAATAGAAAATATAGATTTGGTGCTCCATAGCAGATCTCTGGCATTGCAAGAGCTTCAGGAGCATCTTTACCTATTTTTTTATAAGGTGGATTTCCTATAACGTAATCATACTGTGTTGTTTGCTCTGTAGTTTTTTCACCTCTAAAAGATTCTCCCTGTGATGTTATATAATTATCTTCAATAACGATGTATTCAAAACAAGTTGGCAAATGAGTTTTTATTATTTCGAGGTTCTTCTTCAATAATGGAAGTACTACCGGGTCGTTCTCGTAGCATGTTAACTTTATTTCTCTTACACCACATTCAGCTAAATATTCAGCTACTGCTGCTGATAGTATTCCTGACCCTGCTCCGGGGTCTAACACCCTTACTTCAGCCTGTTTAGGCTTAGCAAGCAGAGAAGCCATAAATTGAGCCGTTTCTTTTGATGTAAAGAACTGCCCTATTTTCTTTCTTTGCTCCTTGGGCATTGAATCCAAAAAGACCAATGAACTTGATACTATTTCATCTATTATTGACATTCCTTTACTCCCTAAATGCTGTATGAATTGCAATCCAAATAATATAATTCTCCAATATGATTATCTCAAAACAGGTATACAAAAATCAGGACACCTTGTTAAACTCACAAATGTCTCCTATGTCACAGTTCATATATTCACAGATTCTCATCAGAACTGACATTGCAACTTCTTCATTAGCATTGAGTTTAGCCATTGTTCCTGTAGCCAGTTTCAAGTCTTCTCTGAACTTCTTCTTGCTGATGTCTCTTTCAAGCAGCATTACCCATAGTTTCTTATAACTTATTTTCATCTATTTCGACCTCACATTTGTCGTAAGATATAACTTTCCACGTTTAGAATAGCATATAATGCAGTATATGTCTATATATTTTAAGTATTGCTCTATGAACTTGCATTATTTTTGTGCAAAATAAAAGTGTCTAAGACAATTACTGTCATCTTAGACACTTTATATAGTCCGTTCTTTACTTTTCTCTGCTTCGGATTTCTTCTTTCAGTTCATCTACTGATTGCCTCAGCAACTTTATTTCCTCTAAAAGCTCGCTATCTTTATTCTGCTGGTCTGCAATCTTTGGCAGCGTGCGTATCAGTGTTTCTGCCAGTTCAATACCTCTGACAGTTTCCCAAAATGAATAGCTCATTGTTTTATCCTCCTTGTCTGTTCTCCTAAACTCCCAGTTCCTTAACTCTCCTATAAAATGTATTGGCTGACAGTCCGAGCTTATCCATAGCAGCTCTGGCTGTCATTTTTTTGTTTCTCCAGTCTATACATACTGATCGGAATAGCTTTTCATCTATTTCCATAGGTGGTCTTCCCTTATACATGCCGTTAGCTTTTGCTATTGCTATGCCTTCTGCTTGTCTTTGCAAAATGTTCTCTCTTTCCAATTCTGCCATAGCTGCAAAGACCGTCAGCATAAACCTACCCTGTGGCGTATCAGTGTCTATGTTTTCTTTCTGAGAAACAAACTGAACTCCCTTATCCTGAAACTGCTGCACTATGTTCAGCAAATCTCGTGTTGACCTTGCCAGTCTGCTGATCGACTCTACAACCACCACATCTCCGGTTCTGATAAAATCCAGCATTTCTTTCAGCTGCGGTCTGTCTGCATTTTTACCACTAGCCTTGTCAACGTACAATTTTTCAGCCATTTTCTCATTCAACATCAATACCTGACGAGCCTCATTCTGTTCTTTGGTACTTACTCTTGCATATCCTACAATCATTTCAACCTCCTCCTTTACAGAGCTGGAGGGTAACACCAAACATAAAAGTGTGTCAATAGCTTTCTCTGTATTTTTGAAACATTTCAAAATTCAAAACAAAACCCTACTGACACGCTTTTCTACTCTTTTATTCTATGCCGTTTGACTACACCCTATTGGCACACATCTTTTTCAGCTAGCTCTATCTAAGCATAAGAAAATCCACCTTTCTTACTCATTTCAGAAAAGTGGATGTTCTGTATTTGACTCAGATTTTATTTAATAAGCATAGGACATCTTTCTATGCGTTCATAAATACACATCGGGTCTGCCTCTATGTGTTCCAGCACTGCCATATCTTTTATTGCTCCCATATATCTGCACTCAGGAGCAACAATTGACTTTATGAACGAACCAGAGAATACATCTGCCTCGGTCATCACTACATGAGGGAGTACTAACGTTCCTATCTCTGTAAATGCAAATGAAACTGTTGACGGAATCCTTCTAACAGTATCCAGCACCTCAAGGTACGGTGTATGCATATGAGGTGGCACGAAATACAAGTCCAGATCCTCGTCATAAACAATCCCTTGAACAGATATGTATCTCTCACTATTGACTATCTCAACCCATGAGAGAAACTCCAACTCTCTGAGAAAGTCCAAACTTTCCAGTTCACCATGTATAACAACTCTGTCAATGCCGTACATAGCTTCATGGTCTGCCTGACTTAAATCAACAGCCTTGATGAAGTCTGGAACTATAAGAGTTGCAAACTCATCATCTGTTGACACGCTGGTAATAGTAGCACCAGTGCCGTTAAGTTCAAGATGAACCTTGCCTACACGCTCTACATAACTGAGAACTTTTAAGTTCTCTAAAGCACTTTCATTTTTCATTGTCTTTGCTCCTTTCAAACTAGCCTTCTTCAGGCTCAAAGTAATAATCATTTTCATCATCTTCCCACTCACCACCAGCAAGAAATGACTGCATCTTTTGATAAAGCCTTTCTTCCTCCGTGGTGCGATTTGCCTTCTTGTGCAGAAAGTTAAAGTATGCTGGTACGTCACCCAATAATTCTCCCAGCACAGATTCAACT
>JAZQOC010000041.1:0-5504 GCA_045627645.1 Lachnospiraceae bacterium | reverse complement strand
TGGTCGAGCTATGGAAAAGAATCGTGTTTAACATGGCAGTAACAAATACAGACGACCATCTTAGAAACCATGCTTTTATCTTGACGGAGAATGGATGGATACTATCACCATTATATGATGTAAATCCGGTTCCTTATGGTGACGAGCTGTCATTGTTGGTTGATGATGAAGATAACAGTATTTCGATACCTCTTGCAATAAGTGTTGCACCAAGGTTTGGAATAACAGAAGAAAAGGCAAAGGAACTTGCAGATGAGATTCCTAAGGTGGTAAAGAATAACTGGGAACGTTTGGCCAAGGAGTATGGCTTATCACGAGGACAGATAGAAAATATGAGACCGGCGTTCATTAAAGAATAAGTGCTATCTGTAAGTACTCTATAATGATAACTAATCAGAGATGCCCTGTGTTAATCACGGGGCTGCAATATTTCCTGACAACTTTCGACAAATGCCGTAAAATCAAGCGTTGTACACGGCAAAACACCGAATCGGCCTTCCAAAGTCGGAGAGTGTTGTAAAATTAGAGATGAAAAATAACCCTAAAAAAGCCCTGGGGAATGAATCTTGAGATGAAATCGGAAAGTGTCGTAAGTAAAAGGAAAGGAACACAAATGTGTTCCCAACTCTCAAAAGTTCGGGAAAATAAACCCAGTGTTTATGCGGCCCGGCGCCTTTCGAAGAGACATTGATGAAATCTATGAGTACACGCAGGAGGCTCAGATAGAGAATTTCCACAGAGAACTTGTGAATGTTCTTGATGAGATTCTTTTATAAAATTCTTTATATAACCAGGCTGCGCTGATATAATATGCTATGAAAAATGAAACGAAGTTATTCAATTTGAGGGAGTAATATCAAAAGAGCAGAGAACCTGGGAACAGTTAAATGAGTCAAATATAGTGACCGGAAATGCGTCTGAGTTTATTCTTCGAGGAGAATGGCTGAGACGCTTTTTGCTTGCAGAGGTTAATGAAAATGAAAGTAAGATATATAGTTCCGGCTGTAGTCATTGTGCTTATATTATTAGTAGCCGGCATTTTCTTGTATGAAAGAGCTCATGTGTCTTTTCATCAGACTGATGAGGGAACATCAATTTCTATTATAGGTGGAGCAGACGGACCAACATCTGTGTTCCTTGCAGGAAAGATTGGAGGGAATACCGAAGAGACTGCTGAAACAAATACAGAAATTAGCCAGGTGGAGGAATCTGAAATGAGAATGATAATTGGAGACACGGAAGTTGAAGTTCTTTGGGAGAATAATCCTACAGTTGATGAAATCAGAACAGCAGTAGAGGAAGGACCAATTACAATTGAAATGTCTATGTATGGTGGCTTTGAGCAGGTAGGATCCTTCGGAAGAAACTTTACAAGAGATGATAAACAAACAACTACAAGCGCAGGGGATTTGGTGCTCTATAGCGGGAATCAGTTGGTTGTTTTCTATGGAACTAATTCCTGGGCATATACAAGGCTTGGAAAGATTAAAGGTCTGTCAGATGAAGAACTTGCAAGCCTTCTTTCTAATGGAGATGTGGCAATAAAAATCACTAAAGATTAATCTTTCTTCGTCATGTGGATTGCCTTTCAATTAAGGATGTGCCGATTTCTATTTTCATAGGAACGGACTGAGGTCCTTCTGAAATAAGGTTCAGTAGCCTGCTGATTGATGCACTCGCCATATGAGATGGGTAAGCTTCTATTGTGGTAAGCCCGGGCTTGGAATTTTCTGAGAAAAATGAATTATCAAATCCGATCAAGGCAATATCATCTGGAATAACGTATCCCTTTGACTGGAATGCCATCATTGAACCTACTGCCTGAGCATCAGTATCAGCAACATAACATCTAGCGAATTTGTTTTTATGTAGCATTATCTCGTTCATATCCGCTTCGGCACCGTACATGTTTGGAAGTGTGACAATAATATCGCTATTTCTTGCACTCATTCTATACTTATCCAGAGCCTGACAATATCCGATAAATCGCTCCTCATAATTATAAAGGCGGAGAGAAGACTGGAGATATCCTGGTTGGCATTTATATTTTTTAATCAAGTATTCTGTAGCAAGATATGCTCCTTGAAGATTGTTAACCTTGACGCAGTTAACCGATGGGGTTGTGAACCAAGTATCCATCAATACAAGAGGAATATTTAGACTAAGGAATCTTTTTAGAACGTCTTTTGTGATATCTGTTCCTAATAACAAAATTCCTGCACAATCTGAAAACCTAATTTTTTCAAGATTAGGTTCAAAATCTTCATCATCATACATTTTTTGACTCTTATACTTATAGCCTTCTGAAGTGATTTTTTTGTCTAGACTTGACGCTAAATAGGTAAAGAAAGGAGCTTCTGTGGGAGAGTTGTAGTTAATATATCTAATATAGTAAATTGTACCAGTTAACTTACTTCCTTTTGAAGTGCTAGAAAAGTCATAGCCATAAGTCCTAGCTGCTTCTATAATTCTTTTTTTCGTCGCTGTACTTACTCCTGGCTTGTTATTAAGAGCAACTGAAACTGATGCAGTTGATAGATTTAAAATTTGAGCAAGCTCTTTTGCTGTAATAGACATTTTTATACCCCTAAATAATTGTATTTTTCTTTACCTAACCGATTAGGTTGAATATAAGTAAAAAACACCTAAAAAATGATTGATGTTAGGTTCTCCCTGTTGTAATTTTACATTATCCGCGGAAGAATACAAACAAAAATTTATAGAAATGGGGGAAACAAGATGACTTATGTAAAAGTTGTTCTTTTCTTGGCGGCGATTTTAATCTCCGTATTGGGTGGCAAAAAACTAAAACTTAACGCTGGTCTCATTGCAATTGGATTTGCATTTATATTTGGCGTTACAATTACAGGTCTCGGAGTTAATGGAGTAGTTAATCTTTTCTCGGCTAGACTATTTGTTAATATGTTTTTAGTCACTTTTTTCTTTGGCTACGCTACTGCTAACGGTACTATGCTTAATATCACAAAGTATTTGTTTAAGAATTTTAAAGGTGCACCTTGGTTGCTTCCATTACTTTTCTTTGCAATTCCTTTTTTAATGGCTTTTGCAGGGGCTTCAACTGATTCAATCTTGTTATTCTTAAGTCCTATCGCATTTTCATTTATTATTTCTGGTGGCTTACCTCCAATCCTTGCTTCAATTCTTTTGTGGGCTACTTGCGCAGGTTCGTGGGCTCCATGGCTTGCAAATTATGCTACATTCTCATCATGGTTCGGCGAAGCAATTGGTATGGATGCAGCTCAGGCAGGTTTCAACAAATTGTTTGTTGTAGCATGTGTACTTAATATTTCATTCATGCTTATCTCATATATCGTGCTCAAGGGTTGGAAAGTTAAAACTTCCGTAGATATTCTTGGCGACACAAATATTGAGATTACTAAAGAGCAGAAGAGAACTATGACTATCATTTTAGGTGTCATTGTGCTTCTCATTTTACCTACACTTATAGAATTAATTATTCCTAATCCCGTTACTGGCTGGATGAAGGCTAACTTAACTATTCAGGTCCTTTGCGCAATTGGAATTGTGTTAATGCATCTTGCTAAGGCTGCCGATACTAACGATGTAATTAAAAATCAGGTTCCTTGGGGCCTAATCATTATGATCTGTGGCATGGCTATGTTAATGGGTGAAGCAAATAGCCTTGGAGTAACTGATGCAATCAGAGCTCTTCTTGAATCTGGAGCTTTACCTGTAAAAGCGATCGTTCCTTTTATTGCTGCAGTTTGTGGTTTCTTAAGTCTTTTTGTATCCGGTGGTGTTATTACACCATTAATTATTGCCTTAGCTCCTGCACTTGTATCATATGGTGTTTCCGGAGCGGCAATTATTGTTGCATCTCAGATGTGTATGATTGCAACCAGCATTTCTCCATATTCAATGGGTGGTGCAATTTGTATTACAGGATGCCCAGAAAAGCATTCAAGCAAGGTTGCTAATCAGCAGTTAGTTCTTGCCATCATGATGGGTGTTATAGTAACACTTTTGGCAGTGTTAGGAGTACTAGGATAAAGATAAGGAGATACTAATGCCAAAAATTGAGATAAGTGAAGGAATTAAAATTCACTATGACGAATTCGGGTCTGGTGACAGATATGTTATCTGTTCAATGATAGATTATCCGAAATATTCTTCGATTAGAGAGCTATGTAAATTTGGATATCACGTTTTTTTATTAACTAACCGAGGCTTTGGAAAATCCGATCATTATGAAGAGAACATGGGGCAGGCTTTATGGGATATATGGGCACAGGATGTAATAACATTTGCTGATAAAATGGGAATCGATAAGTTTACTTACGCAGGTGATTCTCATGGAGCAGGAACAGGATGGCATGTTTGCAGAAAATATCAGGATAGATTAGACGCATTTGTAGCTATTGTTCCAGGTCCATATAATCTAGATGAAGGTTTTGTTTCATATAGGACTCGTATGTTGAGAGGAGAAAATGTGAAACCTATGGCGGTTCCAGCTGAATATTTCGAGGATGAAGCAGTAACCGAGAGGGTAAGACAAGATCTTGAATATATGCAGATAGAAGCCTTAGACCATCAGTCTCCAGAGGAAAAAAAGCAAGATTATAAGCGCCCGCTTTTGGATCTTGAAAATGAAGAGAATACAAGAAAATTCTTAGAATCAATAATGGTTCCAACACTCGTAGTAGGAGGAACCGAAGACCCTATCTCTAGAACTGATTTGATGGTTCGTACAGTGGAGTGTATTCCTCATAGCAAATTAATTCTTTATCATGGTTTTTCACACAACGAGCCATGGAGAATATTTGTTGAAGAAGTTTCTTCTGAGATAGCATTCTTTTTAAATAATGTTTACGATAATGATGGGCATTATTATAAGAGGATTATCAACGAAACATAAGGTAAAGTTAATCGCCATTTATAAAGCGGAATAAACAAATATATTTAGTAAAGATAGGTTCTCAGGCCGTAGTTGCCAGAGAACCTGTTTCATTATATATAGAGATTCATAAATGCTTCATTTTCAAAGGAAGGGTACTCAGTATACTTCAATTAAGGCCAACGCCTTTGATAATTCTGTAAGTGGTAGTATCCGTCATGGAGATATTGTAGATGTATATGCAAAAGATCCTGCTACAGACCAATGAAATCGGTTAAGGACTGATAGGCGTATTTAGATGTCAGTATTAGTCAAAAAGGAGGTTACGCATGGAAAAGAAACCGTACAAAGCAACCAAGCCTCAGATGGAAAATGTAGAAACGAATAAGCACAGATTGACAAACGAAAATGCGTGAAAGCCTTGACAATACTGGATAAAACGCATAACACATGTTATAATCTGTCAACATAGAAAGATTAACTTACAGTTTTATAGACGAATCGGAGTTTTTAAGGAGCCACGGAGATAATGATTGAGATCACGTACTTTCAACTTTTTCTATTTATAACGATAATATGGATTATTACTCGATGTATCATAGCGATAAGATTGAAGACATTTTCAGTA
>JAZQOC010000040.1:0-11085 GCA_045627645.1 Lachnospiraceae bacterium | reverse complement strand
GTCGCTTTTTTACGTGCTAAAAAGTCACAGCGCTATAGAGGCGATGGATCATAGTAAATATGGCAAATGATTGGTAACTAAGTGACATTTGAAAGCAACTATTAATGAAAGAGAAACGGAGAAAAAGATTATGTGTTCAATAATGGGTTATTTAGGAAGCACACTTACAAAGGAAGATTTGAAACCGTTTTTCGATGAGACTATTTCAAGAGGACCAGATATGCAGAAGATGGTAGCATTTGATGGTGGTGTTCTTGGATTTGAACGTCTGTCGATCATGGGTCTTAACCCAAACGGTATGCAGCCATTCAGTCTCAATAATAATATGGTTGTATGTAACGGAGAAATCTATGGATTCAGACCTCTTAAAGAGGAGTTAATTGCAAAGGGTTACACATTTATCAGTGAGTCAGACTGTGAGATACTGCTTCCAATGTATGAGCAGTACGGAGTAGAGATGTTTGTGAAACTTGATGCTGAGTATGCATGTGTTATCTACGATGCAAAGAAGGGAAGTCTTGTAGCAGCAAGAGATCCAATCGGTATCAGACCATTGTTCTATGGTTATCCAAAGGACGGCGAAATCGTATTTGCCAGTGAAGCTAAAAACCTTGTAGGCTTGGTAGATAAGATTTTTCCATTCCCTCCAGGTCATTATTATGTTGATGGTGAGTTTGTATGCTACCGTGATATGACAGAGGTTAAGGAAGTTGTTACTGATGATATAGATACAATTTGTAAGAACATTCATGACAAGCTTGTGGCTGGTATTGAGAAGAGACTTGATGCTGATGCTCCTGTAGGATATCTCTTATCAGGTGGTCTTGACAGCTCACTTGTATGTGCAGTAGCTCAGAAACTTATGGATAAGCCAATTAAGACATTTGCCATTGGTATGAGCACAGATGCAATCGATCTTAAGTATGCTAAGCAGGTTGCAGATTATATTGGAGCAGATCATACAGAAGTATATATGACAGATGAGGATGTTATCAGAGAACTTCCAAACGTTATTAAGCTTCTTGGAACATATGATATTACAACAATCAGAGCCAGCATGGGTATGTACTTATGTTGTAAAGCAATTCATGAGCAGACAGATGTAAGAGTACTTCTTACAGGTGAGATTTCAGATGAGTTGTTTGGTTACAAATATACAGACTTTGCACCAAACGCAGAGGAGTTCCAGAAGGAATCTGCTAAGAGAATCAGAGAACTTTATATGTACGACGTTCTTCGTGCAGACAGATGTATCTCAGTTAACTCATTAGAAGCAAGAGTTCCATTTGGTGATCTTGATTTTGTTGATTATGTAATGAGCATTGATCCAGCTAAGAAGATGAATGTTTATAACAAGGGTAAATACTTACTCAGACATGCTTTTGAAGGTGATTACTTACCAGAGTCAATTCTCATGAGAGAGAAGGCTGCATTCTCAGATGCGGTTGGACATTCAATGGTTGATATCCTTAAGGCATATGCAGAAGAAAAATATACAGATGCTGAGTTTGAAGCAGCTTGCAAGAAATACACATATGCAACTCCATTCACTAAGGAGTCGCTGCTTTACAGAGAGATATTTGAGCAGTTCTATCCAGGGCAGGCCGAAATGATAGTTGATTTCTGGATGCCTAACAAGGAATGGGAAGGATGTAACGTAAATGATCCTTCAGCCAGAGTTCTTTCAAACTATGGTGCATCTGGACAATAGAAAATAATAAAAAAGTTTTGACAATGGGGTCAATTAGCTGTAGGCTAACTGACCCTATTTTTATTGGTTTAATATCTAAAGGAGTAAATTATGGTTAAGTACGTATTCGTAACCGGTGGTGTTGTATCCGGACTTGGAAAGGGGATTACTGCGGCTTCCCTTGGACGACTCTTAAAGGCCAGAGGATACCATGTTACCATGCAGAAATTCGATCCATATATCAATGTGGATCCGGGAACCATGAATCCAATTCAGCATGGAGAGGTTTTTGTAACTGATGATGGTACAGAAACAGATTTGGACCTTGGACACTACGAGAGATTTATCGATGAAAATCTTAATTTCAATTCTAATGTAACAACAGGAAAGATTTACTGGTCCGTTCTTAACAAGGAAAGACATGGTGATTACGGCGGAGGAACCGTTCAGGTAATTCCTCATGTAACTAACGAGATTAAGGACAGGATCAATAAAGAAGGTCATAGTGAAAAAGATACCATTTCCATTATAGAAATCGGTGGAACTGTAGGTGATATTGAAAGTCAGCCATTTCTTGAGGCTTTCAGACAGTTCCAGGCAGAGGTTGGAAGAGAAAATGTAATCATGATTCAGGTTACTTTGATACCTTACCTTAAGGCTTCCGGGGAAATGAAAACAAAACCGACTCAGATGAGTGTAAAGGCACTTCAGAGTATGGGAATATGGCCAGACATCCTGGTGTGTCGATCCGATTATCCAGTTGATGATCAGATGAAGAAAAAGATAGCTCTGTTTTGTAATGTTAAGCCAGAACATGTACTTCAGAATCTTGATGCGAAATCATTATATGAGGTTCCACTTATGATGGAAGAGGAAAGGTTGGCTCATGCAGTCTGTGACTGTTTGCATATACCTTGTCCAGAACCAGATCTTACACAGTGGAAACAGATGGTAGATGATTTCCACAATCCAAAGCACAATGTAACAATTGCACTTGTTGGTAAATATGTAGAACTTCATGATGCTTATCTTAGTGTGGTAGAAGCACTTAAGCATGGTGGAATTGCCAATAAGGCTGAAGTAGATATCAAATGGGTAGACTCAGAAAAGATAACCAAAGAAAATGTAGCTGAAATGCTTGATGATGCAGATGGAATTATTGTACCGGGCGGATTTGGTAAGCGTGGAACTGAAGGAATGGTTATTACAGCAGAGTATGCACGAACTACCAGGAAGCCATACCTTGGTATCTGTCTTGGTATGCAGATAGCGATTATAGAATTTGCAAGAAATGTTTGTGGACTTGATGCAGCAAGCAGTGAGTTTGCTCCAGATTCACCACATCCTGTTATTTGTCTTCTTCCAGGTCAAGATGAGATAGAAAACCGTGGTGGTACATTGAGACTTGGTTCTTATCCATGTAGATTGCAGCCAAACACTTTGGCCCGCGAGCTTTATGGAAAAGAAGATATAACAGAAAGACACAGACACAGATACGAAGTAAACAATGAATACCGCGATATGCTTACAGGCAATGGCATGACACTTTCGGGATTGTCGCCAGATGGTTATATCGTGGAAATGATAGAAATAAAAGATCATCCTTACTTTGTGGCAACTCAGGCACATCCAGAGTTTAAGTCACGACCAGATGCTCCACATCCACTCTTTAGAGGATTGATTGAAGCATCTCTCATTTGGAAAGAAAAGGAGGCTTAGATTATGAGTCAGGTAGAAGTAAATCAGAAAACTTTATATGATGCATCATTTGAACATGATAACTGTGGTATTGGTGCTATCGTAAATATTCATGGAAATAAAAGTCATCAGGTTGTAGATGACGCATTAAGAATTGTTGAAAAGCTTGAACATCGTGCTGGTAAAGACGGCGAAGGCAAGACAGGTGATGGTGTTGGTATCCTCACACAGATTCCTCACAAGTTCTTTAAGAAGATTTGTAAGGAAGAGGGAATCGAAATTGGAAATGAGAGAGAATATGCAGTAGGTATGTTCTTCTTCCCACAAAATGAACTTCAGCGTAGCCAGGCTAAGAAGATGTTTGAGGTTATCGTAGAAAAGGAAGGCCTTAAGTTCCTTGGTTGGAGAAAGGTTAAGACTTTTGAAAATGTGCTTGGCCAGAAAGCTTTGGACAGCTGTCCTTACATCTATCAGGCATTTATCAAGAGACCTGCAACAATCGTTGATGATCTCGCATTTGACAGAAAATTATACGTTGTAAGACGTGTATTTGAACAGAGTAATGAGAACACATATGTTCCTTCACTTTCAGGAAGAACAATCGTATATAAAGGTATGTTCCTTGTTAGTCAGCTTAGAACTTTCTTCGCAGACCTTCAGGATAAGGATTATGAGTCAGCAATCGCACTCGTTCACTCAAGATTCTCAACAAACACAAACCCAAGCTGGTTAAGAGCTCATCCTAACAGATTTGTAGTTCACAATGGTGAGATTAATACAATCAAGGGTAATGTTGACAAGATGCTTGCTAGAGAAGAGACTATCGAAACAAGCTGCTTTACAAGTGAAGACCTTTCAAAGGTACTTCCTATTATTTCAGCAGAAGGCTCTGACTCAGCTATGCTTGATAACGCTCTTGAATTTATGATTATGGGTGGTATGGATCCAGCACTTGCAGCTATGGTACTTATACCTGAACCATGGGAGCATAATGATACTATTTCTCAGGAAGAAAGAGATTTCTATCAGTACTATGCAACTATGATGGAGCCATGGGATGGCCCTGCATCAATCCTCTTCTCAGATGGTGATGTAATGGGAGCAATCCTTGATAGAAATGGTCTTCGTCCTTCACGTTACTATGTAATGGATGATGGCAGACTTATTCTTTCATCAGAAGTTGGTGTTCTCGAACTTGATGAGAAGCACATTTTAAAGAAAGAAAGACTTCACCCAGGTAAGATGCTTCTTGTAGATATCAAGAAGGGTGAGATAGTTGATGATAAAGATCTTAAGGAAGTATACGCAAGTCGTGAACCTTATGGTGAATGGCTTGATGCTAACCTGATGAGACTTGGAGATATTAAGATTCCAAATGAAAAGGTTCCTTCATATAAGAAGGATGAACTTATAAGACTTCAGAAAGCATTTGGTTATGCATATGAAGATTATAGAGAGCAGATTGGTAACATGGCTCTCAACGGATCAGAACAGATTGGTGCCATGGGTGTTGATACTCCAATAGCGGTTTTATCTAAAGAGTATCAGCCACTTTTCAATTACTTTAAGCAGCTGTTTGCTCAGGTTACAAACCCACCAATTGATGCCATAAGAGAGAAAATCGTAACAGCTACAACAATCTATGTCGGCAAGAACGGTAACCTTTTGTCAGAGAAGCCAGAGAACTGTAATGTATTAAAGATTAAAAATCCAATTCTTTCAGATCTTGACTTACTTAAGATTTCTCATCTTGATAAGCCAGGCTTAAAGGCAGAAAAGGTTTCAACTCTTTATTATAAGAGCACACCACTTGAGAGAGCTATCGAGCATCTTTATGTAGAGGTAGATAGAGCATACAAGGACGGCGCAACAATTCTTATTCTTTCAGACAGAGGCGTAGATGAGAACCACGTTGCTATTCCTTCATTACTTGCAGTGGCAGCAGTACATAATCACCTTGTAAGAACAAAGAAATGTATGGCTATGTCTCTTATACTTGAATCAGGTGAACCAAGAGAAGTACATCATTTTGCAACATTACTTGGTTTTGGTGCTTGTGCTATAAACCCTTATCTTGCTCATGCTTCTATTGCAGAGCTTATTGACGAGGGATTACTTGAGAAGGATTACTATGCTGCATGTGCAGATTATGATGATGCAGTCATTCATGGTGTTGTTAAGACAGCATCTAAGATGGGTATCTCGACAATCCAGTCATACCAGGGCAGCAGAATTTTCGAAGCTTTAGGTATCGACAGTTCAGTTATTGATAAATATTTTGCAGGAACTGTATCACGTGTAGGTGGTATTAAGATTGAAGATATTGCTGCAAGCACAGATAAGCAGCATTCAAAGGCATTTGATCCACTTGGATTGTCTACAGATATGAGCATTGACTCTCTCGGTCGACACAAAGCAAGAGCTCAGGGTGAAACTCATAGATACAACCCACAGACAATACATATGCTTCAGATGGCAACCAAGGAAGGTGATTATAGCAAGTTCAAGCAGTATACAGCTATGATTGATAAGGAAGAAACAGGATATATCAGAAGTCTTATGGATTTTGTATATCCAGCTGAAGGCATTTCAATTGATGAAGTTGAGAGTGCATCAGAAATCGTTAAGAGATTTAAGACAGGTGCCATGTCATATGGTTCTATTTCAGAGGAAGCTCATGAAGCACTTGCAATCGCCATGAACAGACTTCATGGTAAGTCAAACTCTGGTGAAGGTGGAGAGAGTGATGAGCGTCTTGAAAGCGCCGGTACAGACCATGACAGAAGCTCAGCAATCAAGCAGGTAGCCAGTGGTAGATTTGGTGTAACAAGCAGATATCTTGTAAGTGCTAAAGAGATTCAGATTAAGATGGCTCAGGGTGCTAAGCCAGGTGAAGGTGGACATCTTCCAGGCAAGAAGGTTTATCCTTGGATCGCTAAGACAAGACATTCAACACCAGGTGTGAGCCTTATTTCGCCACCACCTCATCATGATATTTATTCAATCGAGGATTTGGCACAGCTCATTTACGATCTAAAAAATGCGAACAACAGAGCTCGTATCTCAGTTAAGTTAGTTTCAGAGGCTGGTGTTGGTACTATTGCAGCCGGTGTTGCTAAAGCAGGTGCAGGCGTAATCCTTATCTCTGGTTATGATGGAGGTACAGGTGCTGCTCCACTCAGCTCAATTCATAATGCTGGTCTTCCATGGGAACTTGGTCTTGCAGAAGCACACCAGACACTTATGCAAAATGGCTTAAGAAACAGAGTTGTAATTGAGACAGATGGTAAGCTTATGTCGGGCCGTGATGTTGCTATCGCAGCAATTCTTGGTGCTGAAGAATTTGGTTTTGCTACAGCTCCACTTGTAACACTAGGTTGTGTAATGATGAGAGTATGTAACCTTGATACATGTCCAATGGGTGTTGCAACACAGAACCCAGAGCTTAGAAAGAGATTTATCGGTAAGCCTGAATACGTTGAAAACTTCATGATGTTTATCGCTGAAGAACTTCGTGAATATATGGCTAAGCTCGGTGTAAGAAGTGTTGATGAACTTGTTGGTAGAACAGACCTCATCAAGAAGAAAGATGGTTTTACAGGTATCGAGTCACAGATCAATATTGACAGAATTATTGGTGAAGTAATGCATGAATCATGCACTTACAACCCAGAATATACATATGACTTTGAGCTTTCTAAGAAGAAAGATCAGGTACTTATGGATACAGAAAAGACTCTGATGAATGCTATCAAGTCCGGAAAAAATGTAAACTACAGTGTTGATGTAGACAGTTTGGACAGAGCATTCGGTACACTTATTGGTGCAGAGATCACAAGACAGCATCATGAAGGTCTTGAAGAGGATACAATCACAATCAACTGTAAGGGTGCAGGTGGACAGAGCTTTGGCGCATTTATTCCAGCAGGTCTTACACTTGATCTTACAGGTGACAGTAATGACTACTTCGGTAAAGGTCTTTCAGGTGGTAAGCTAATTGTTAAGGCTCCAGCAGATGCAGGATATGATGCTGAGAACAATATCATCATTGGTAACGTTGCCCTCTATGGTGCTACAAGTGGTGAAGCATATATCGCTGGTATGGCAGGTGAGAGATTCTGTGTAAGAAACTCTGGTGCTAAGACAGTTGTTGAAGGTGTTGGTGAACATGGTTGTGAATACATGACAGGTGGTCGTGCAGTAATCATTGGTTCAACAGGTAAGAACTTTGCAGCTGGTATGAGTGGTGGTATTGCTTATGTACTTGATGAGCACAACACACTTTACAGAAACCTTAACAAAGAGATGGTTCTTATGGAGAAGGTTGAGTACAAGGCTGACAAGGAAGAACTTAAGACTATGCTTGAGAATCATGTGAAGTACACAGGTTCAAACAAAGCAAAGGCAATCCTTGATGACTTCGAGAATTACTTACCTAAGTTTAAGAAGATAATTCCTTCTGATTACAAGAAGATGATGAAATTAACTGAGGACTTCATTGAAAGAGGTATGAGCTTAAAGGAAGCTCAGATTGAAGCCTTCAATGAATGTACAAAGTAGTAGGAGGGAATAGAAATGGCAAAACCAACAGGATTTTTAGATTATGAAAGAAAGGATCAGATTTCAGTTGATCCTTTGGAAAGAATAAAGAACTTTGATGAGTTCCATGTTAGTCTCCCACTTGAGGAGCAGACAATTCAGGGAGCAAGGTGTATGGCATGTGGTGTTCCATTTTGCCAGTCAGGAACAATGATATCTGGAATGGTATCCGGATGTCCACTTCACAACCTTGTACCTGAGACCAATGAATTGGTCTACATGGGTAACTGGGAACAGGCTTATATCAGACTTAGCAAGACCCACAGTTTCCCAGAGTTTACATCACGTGTTTGTCCAGCACTTTGTGAAGCAGCTTGTACTTGTGGACTTGACAGCAAGCCAGTTGCAACTAAGGACAATGAGAAAGCGATTATTGATTATGCATACGAAAATGGTCTTGTAACAGAGGAAACTCCAAAGGTAAGAACTGGCAAGACTGTAGCAGTTATCGGTAGTGGTCCTTCAGGTCTGGCAGCAGCACAGCTTCTTAACAGAAGAGGTCACAGCGTAACAGTATTTGAGAGAAATGACAGACCAGGCGGATTGTTAAGATACGGTATTCCAAATATGAAGCTTGATAAACGCGCTATCGACAGAAGAGTTAAGCTTATGGAAGATGCCGGTGTAGTATTCAAGTGTGGCATAAATGTTGGTAAAGACATTACAGCTAAAGAAATCTGCGAACAGTTTGACAGAGTTGTACTTTGTTGTGGAGCATCTAATCCAAGAGATATTGCAGCTCCTGGCAGAGATGCTAAGGGAATCTATTTTGCAGTAGATTTTTTAAAGGAAGTAAGCAAGAAGCTTATGGATAATGAATACGATGTATCAAAGGTAATTGGTGCTAAAGATTTCAGCTTCGGTGCACTTAAAGGTAAGAACGTTATCGTAATCGGTGGTGGTGATACAGGTAATGACTGTGTTGGTACAAGCGTAAGACTTGGAGCAGCAAGTGTTACTCAGATAGAGATGATGCCACCTGCACCAGTATGCAGAGCAGAGAACAATCCATGGCCAGAGTGGCCAAGAATCTTAAAGACAGATTACGGCCAGGAAGAAGCTATTGCAGTATATGGCCATGATCCTCGTATATTTAAGACAACAGTTACTGAATATATCAAAGGTAGCAAGGGTGAACTCAAGGGTGTTAAGACAGTTGAACTTGAGCGTAAGATTGATAAAGAAACAGGTCGCATGAATATGGTTCCCGTTGCTGGAACAGAGAAAGAACTTAAGGCAGATATAGTTCTTATCGCTGCTGGTTTCCTTGGAAGTGAAAGCTATGTAACAGACCAGTTTGGTGTTGACCGTGATGGCAGAACCAACGTTGCTACAGAAGCAGGCAAGTATCAGACAAGCAAGTCAAATATCTTTGTCGCAGGTGATATGCATCGCGGACAGTCACTGGTTGTTTGGGCAATTGCAGAAGGACGTGGAGTTGCCAAAGCAGTTGATGAGTCACTTATGGGATACACAAATCTGTAAGATTAGTCCTATATGGGATATATAAAACTGTAAGTTATATTGATAATACATATTACAAGGTAATAGGTTGTATTGATATATGAATAGTAATTCTTATAATAAATGAACTGAGAAAGCAGGCATGCTAAGGATTATCCTTGGCATGCTTGTTTTTATATTAGTTAGTTTCCGATAAGTCAGTTTTAGGCGATAAAGCAACAAAAAAGCGGAAAACGCTGGAAAATGTTGCCCCAAATACGTATTATTTGAATTAAGAGGCAACAAAAACAAAGAAAACATCGTTTTTTGTTGCCCCAAAAAGTAAAAATAGAACAAAAAAGGCAACAAAATTAAAGGAAACATCGTTTTTTGTTGCCCTAACATGTAAGGAGAATACGTGAAAAAGAAAATGAAAGTAATATTAGTGATTCTAGTGCTAATTGTAATATGCGGAGGACTGGCTTTTTACAAAATCTATTCAGAACTTGGTCTGAAAATGGCAGATCCACATCCTGGTGTAATGGATGGAGATGGAATGTTAAATCCAAATGCAGTGAAGATGGCCTGCGAAGAAATTCGGGGTGAATATGAGCGTGGAGTTGGGTCACGAGTTATTATTGAAGGAACTCATTTTACAGAAAAATCACAGCGAGACAGTATAGCTGATGCAGAAATTATTGATGCATATTCGACTACTGATGCACCCGACAGACTTATTCTTAAACTTGACAATGATAAGGTTGTTCAGGACGGAAGAGAAATTGCAACTATCAAAGAGTGTTACATGATGGTTATGGATGAGGATACAAAACTTGAAGAATTTGTAAAAATAAAATAGAAAAGTTTTGAAAAATCCTCTTGCAAATTAGAAAAACCTTGTCTATAATACATTTCAGACAAAGGCGTCTAAATTGGAATGTGAATGCATTCCTATTTAGGTGCCTATTTTTATGTAAAAAACGATTGGTTTAACTAAAGGAGGACACAAAAATGTCATACGTTGATGAAGTTTACGAGAGAGTCGTAGCACAGAACCCAGCACAGCCAGAATTCCATCAGGCAGTTAAGGAAGTACTTGAGACACTTCGTGTTGTTATCGAAGCAGATGAAGAGAACTACAGAAAAGATGCTTTACTTGAGAGATTAACAACACCTGAGAGACAGATTCTTTTCAGAGTACCATGGGTAGATGATAAGGGTCAGGTACAGGTTAACAATGCAATGAGAGTACAGTTCAATTCAGCAATTGGACCATACAAGGGAGGTCTTAGACTTCACCCATCAGTAAACCTCGGTATCATCAAGTTCCTTGGTTTCGAGCAGATCTTCAAGAACTCACTTACAGGCCTTCCAATCGGTGGTGGTAAGGGTGGTTCTGACTTCGATCCTAAGGGCAAGTCAGACAGAGAAGTAATGGCATTCTGCCAGAGTTTTATGACAGAGCTTCAGAAATATATCGGCGCTGATACAGACGTTCCAGCTGGTGATATCGGTACAGGCGCAAGAGAAATCGGTTTCATGTACGGACAGTACAAGAGACTTACAGGACTTTACGAAGGAGTTCTTACAGGTAAGGGACTTTCATACGGTGGTTCTTTAGCAAGAACAGAAGCTACAGGTTATGGTCTTCTTTA
>JAZQOC010000039.1:0-25084 GCA_045627645.1 Lachnospiraceae bacterium | reverse complement strand
CAGATAAGTCATATATTCTGCCGCAATTTCTGGATGATACTTTACATTAACACTGCTGTCGGAAGTATCTTCGTAGGTAATGAACATATCAACCTTACCCCTCTGCATATACTCCTTAAGAAGATTTCTAATTGAAGCATCAAAGAAATTGAGTTTCTTAGGCATCTTTATATTTACATCAAGATACCTGTGCTTTACTGACTTCATCTCAACTGTGACTTTACGGCTATCCTGTGCAATCTCACATCTGCCAAAGCCTGTCATACTTTTAATCATACACTACCATCCCCACATAATGATTAAATAATAAAATTATTAAATTAGTGACAATGCATGCGACCAAATCCTTCTGCCTTAATACCTTTGTCGCATACAAAGACAATTATAATGTAAATTATTGAATCAAGTCAATACACAAAGATCTCCTAAGCACAAAAAAGGAAGCATATTTGCTTCCCTTTTTATTATAAAAACAATATTTCTATTCAATTCTTTCAATGCCTGCTATATTACCATCAATAAGCATTGAATAATTTGTATGATAAATAACAAATCCCACTGGCTGTCCAGGCGATTTCTTAACATGCTTTTTCTGAATGTAATCAATCTCTATCTGACCTTCACCAGCTTCATCATTAAATTTGCCTCCAGCCTTACTGTAATGGGCTGCAAGTCTTGCTGCTTCTTCAAATGTCTTATCAGGCAATTCCTTATTATCACATTTAACAATAACGTGACTTCCTGGTCTTCCCTTTGCATGGAACCACCAGTCATTTGCAGTAGCAACCTTAAATGTAAGTTCTTCATTCTGAAGATTATTTTTACCGACATACATATGAAAACCATCAGAACTTATATAATGGAAAGGTTTGCTCTTAAAACGTGCCTTTTGTTTCCCGCCCTTTCTCTTTATAAAGCCTGATTCAATAAGTTCTTCTTTAATCTCTGCTAAATCCTCTTCTTTTTCTGCAATATCAAGAGAATTCATAACAGTCTCGAGATGGTCAATTTCCTCTTTAACCTGTATGGTAAGCTCAGTCAGTGCTTCCTTTGTTCGCTTTAATTTTCCATACTTATCAAAGTATTTTTTTGCATTTTCAATAGGCGTAAGATCCTTATCAAGAGGAATGGTTATTTTTTCATTGGTATAATAGTTATCAACCTCTGCTTCTTTTGCTCCTGGCTCGATGGAATAGCCATAGGTATGAAGCAATTCACCATATACCTTATACTTATCCATCTTCTCTGTATCTTTTAACTGCTTAATCTGCAGGTCGTATTTCTTAATATCTCGCTCTAAGATAGTTGTAACAATCTTTCTAAGATCAACACTTCTTTGTCTTATTCTTGTTACCTTATCCTTCTCTGCGTAGAAAGCCATAAGCAACTTCGATACTGATTCGTATTCTTTAATATTTTCCGCTGGAAAACTGAATACCGGAAGGATTGCGTAATCCTTAGGGTTTCCATTTTCATAAACAATCACAGGCTTAAACTCACCCGCTTTAATCATATCGATGTTATTGTTCCAAACAGCCCAAAGCTGCTCCTTCATCTTATCTGTCAGCTGGGATGTTGAACCGTCTGCACCTTCTACCGCACTGCAAATCTCATTGGCAGCCATTGGCGAAATACCTGTAAAGCTCGAGTAAATAGCTTTGTATATTTCGCATGGTTTACATAACGCAAAATCAATAAACTCCTCCTTTGTTGCCAAAAGTGGATTTATTCTATCTTCCTGCTTAGGAACAAAATAGTCATGTCCTGGCAATACTTCTCTTACGGAGCTTACAAGTCCTGATATATGCTTAATACTATCAAGTATCTTATCTTCTGAATCTGTGAAGATAATGTTGCTGTATTTACCCATAAGTTCTATTATGAGTTTCTTACGC
This sequence comes from Lachnospiraceae bacterium, assembly GCA_045627645.1. Classification (GTDB taxonomy): domain Bacteria; phylum Bacillota; class Clostridia; order Lachnospirales; family Lachnospiraceae; genus Colinaster. The sequence goes on along the minus strand of JAZQOC010000039.1, from coordinate 23,189 downwards.
TTTAAGTCTCCCATTTCATCGAAATGTTCAACATCAAATACTATAATTCGTTCAAAATCAGGCTGGTAGATATCAACGATTCTTCCATTTAAGATATGCTTTCTTAAAAACATACAAAATGTTGGCGCTACCTCTGGACTGACCTTGTTCTCTTCTGTTATGTAAACCAACGGAAGGGACGCATTGGCAGAAAGTACGACTCTGCTCTGTCTGTACTTTCCTTCTGGATCTGCCTGTTTGATTGTAAGAAGAATCTCATCTTTTTCAGGCTGGGCTATTTTATTGATTCTGCCTTCAAGGCAGTATTCTCTCAGTTCTTTAACAATACCGGAGATTGTAATTCCATCAAATGCCATCTGTATTTATCCCTTGGTCGTATCAATCTTACTGAAAATCAGGATGTACTGGTGTCCAGTAATACTGGTTATAAATGTCTGTAAGTCTCATTGTAACTCTTACTGGCTCTTCTACCTTAATATTGCTTATCTGTGGATTGGCCGAAAGCACAATCTTGTTATCAAGCTTATAGCTGTCAAGATATTCTCCTTCATATGAATAGTAATCACAGATTGGGATAATCTCATCACCTGCATTAACTTCTGTTAAGTTCTTGGCAACTGCTTCTGTTTCATTATCCGCATAAATATATCTTGCGCCAGTAATATGTCCATTTGGATCTTCATCTGTAAACTCAAGTAAGAGTTCAACTCTCTCCCCATTTAACAGACATGGTACATATCCTGTAATCACATATCCATTGGAATATTCAACTGCATCAAGGAAATAATAAGGAACTATATTGCCATCGATCGCAAGCCATGTATCGCAGTCATCTCCCGGTGAAAGATAATTCATTCCGTTGTTCTCGCGGATTGCATATACATTGTCCATTCCAAGATCAATATATCCTTCTCCATCATCTACGAATACATTCAATTCAATATTCTGAACAAGTTCAAGCTGTTCCTCGGATATCTCTATCTCACCAGCATTCCATACAAGCTGATTAGCATCAAAATAATTAGAAGCTACATAGTTAACTGTATCCTCGTCACTAATTTCTCTGCCTGTAAAGAGACCAAGAAGCGAAGTTGCATCAAAGCCATAAGACTCTGCACTTGAGCTGCCACCAGATGAAAGCATTCCATTTAACAGACTCATAATGGCATCTGAATTACCATTACTTGATGACTGAGTACTTCCGCCACCCACGGTAGCACCTGAAAGTACCGAATACGCATTTGATGTACCACCTGCTGCAGCCTGACCAGCCACCTGAGTACTTGCAAAATTCTGAATACACTTACTGTACTCTGAATTCATACCAATCTTGTTAAATATCTTAAGAGCAGATGAAATCTTGTTCTTATTCTGAAGAGGGAAATAAATAGCAAGTCCGTTAGCATCTGACATTGTAGAACCTGCTCTGTTATACTTAACAGCTCCCTTAATAACTTCCGAAAGATCTTTACTCTCCTGCGTACCAAGGTTTTCGCAAAGATGTACAAGGTCAATCTGATCAATCTTTGAAGACTGAGCGAATTCTCTTGTATTATTTCTTGCTGTAGCTACCTTCTTATATTCGTTATTCTTAATCAAATCACTTGTAGACTTTGCAAAATCTGTAAGTTCATCTGGAACAGTAGCCTTAAGTTCGGCCAAATCAACTACAGAAAGTGTTGTCTTCTGGCCACGACACTTCTGTGCACATACGTCTATAAAGTCATCTACAATATTCTTACCAATCTCTACAGTTGGCATAGAAGGATTATTAGAAAGGCTTGTAAGCCAGTTGGTATAATACCAGCCCACACCTGGTTCTGTTTCCTCTGATGCAATCATATAGTCTGCATACTGTTCAAGCATAAGACCATTCTCTACTGTTGCCATAAGGCATGCATCAAATCCAATAAAATCAAAATACATACCAGCATCAGATAATGCTTTATCAATGCCTTCAAGTGTCATGGAACCGGCACTTGCATACTTTTCATCATAACCGTAACCTGTTATTGATCCGCCGCCGTGATCCCAGAAAATGAGATCATTTCTGTTTGCTGGGAAGTTTGTCTTACAATACTTAATAAACTCTGTAAGTGTTGCGGGATCAACCATGGTATTTTTGCCCATGTTGTCCTCAAGACAGATAAATTTACCATCTTTAATCTGATATATCTGATTTCTGTCTGAACTGATAACACTGTTCTTCCAGCCCTTACATCCACCAGTGTAAACAATAAGATTTATATTGTCAGAGAATGAAGCACTGAGCATCTCATTGAGGTCATTGGTAGCCATTCCACTCTTTGACTCAAGGTCAGTACCACACATATATACCATGATAGTATTCTTATCATTAGTGCCATCAATTACAGTTCTCTTTTCTCTTGCTGAAGCATCTACAGAATAATCTGCCTGCTGTGAATTAGCATTGGATGTATAACTTGTCTGAGTGCCTGTTAACTCTGTCCCTCCAGTCTGTGAAGTACTTATTCCTGATAAATCAACACTTCCACCAAGGAAAGATTTGAAGAGCATAAACAGAATAATGACTGCTACACCACCAATTCCCATTCCTCCGGCACGTGTTCCAACGCTCTTCCTTCCACCGCCATTTAACTGCTGATGATTGTTAGAACCACTCTGTGAACTGTTACTATGAGAAGACACATTACCTACAGGACCTGTTCCAAGTCCAGCTCCAGTCTTTTTTACACTGCCTGAGCCAGCCGTAACATTCTTTTCTCTTCTTACTGGTTTTTTATTTTCCATAATAGTCTCCATTTCATTTATGAAATCCAATAACACCTTGATATTTTAGCAAATATATTATTATTAAAAAAGACCAATATCCACTAGATATTGGTCTTATCAAATGCACATATTTATATATTATTTCAAAAATAATGCTCAGCTTACAAACTGAAGTATGCGATTGTATCCTTAAGTTCTTCTGCAAGTCTGTTCATGTTGTCACAGTTATCAAAGATTGTCTTTGCATCGTTAGTGATAATTTCAACATCGTTAGTAACACTCTGGTTACCTGCTGCATTCTGTTCACTTAAAGCCGCCAGCTTTTCTACATTAGTAAGAACAATCTGCTTAGCTTCTGTAAGATTATCTGTCTTAACTGCAATCTGTCTAATTTCTTCTGCCGATTCGTTGATATTCTTAGCTAACTGCTCATAGCTTATTCCAGCCTGCTTAACGCTCTCTTTCTCACTGTTCATGAGATCATAAACTTCATCTGCAAGTTCAACTGACTTCTGAGATTCTTCAACAATAGTCTGTGCCACTCTTCTGATACTTTCTGCACCCTGTGAGCTTTGTTCTGAAAGCTGTCTGATTTCATCTGCAACTACTGCAAATCCACGACCTGCTTCACCAGCTCTTGCTGCTTCGATTGAAGCATTCAGACTAAGAAGTTTTGTCTTATTGGCAATTCCAAGAATAATATCAACTGCTGCATTGATATTGGCAATAGACTCATTGGTCTCCTTAATCTGCTTGGCGATATCATTGACCGCATAGAAGGCCTTTGAATTACCCTCAAGTATAAGATCAATATTACGTCTTGCATCGTCATTGGCACTCATAAGAGTTTCAGACTTGCTGTTAAGCTGGTCAACACTTTCAGAAATATTAGTAATGGAATCTCCCATGTCGACCATCTGATTTGTAATATCACCAACATATTCAGCCATATCCGTTGTTGAATCAGCAAGTTCACGAATGGCTGCTGCAATATTCTCTGCTCTGTCGGCATTGCTTTCACTAAGCTGTGTTACATTTCTTACATCGCCCGCAAGATCATCTGAAGCATTCTGAACATTACCAATAATGTTCTCCAGCTTCACATTCATATCTTTAGAAGCATCCACAAGATTCATGAACTCCTGAACCTTACTGTTCTTCTCAATTGATTTACCCAGTCTGCCATCGGCAAGATTCTTCATGTTTGTATTAATAACTACAAAAGTCTTCTTAATCTCCTGAGCTATGAATAACAATATAATTGATATAAGTACTACACATGTAATAGATACAACAATAACTGTTCTTCTTGAATCAGCTATCTGCTCATCAATTGTTGACTTTGGAATTGCGGACATAACCGCACCAAGCTGCTCCCCATCTACAATTAACGGTTTAAAATGCGCAACGTACTGTATTCCTTCTACTTCAAATCCATCGATATATACACCATCCTTTTCAAAATCAGGATTGGCATATACCTCATCTCTTACCACGATATCACGCATACGATATCCATTCTCATTTTTAATGGATGTAACACTAGGTGTACCCATAATAAGAATTGACATCTCTATTCCATGGTCTTTAAGTCCATCAAGATAATCATTGAATCTGTCTGCAGTTGAGTAACTAATCTTTTCATCTGCACAATGACTGGCAAGATTGCTGGATACAATATAAAGTGTATCTCTTGCATTAGATTCAAGACCTTTCTTAAACTTGGATGTCGAATAAGCACTAAGTATTAAAGAGCAAAGTACAACAGGCATAATAGCAATCATTACAAGCATGGTAATCAGTCGCATCTTACCTTTTCTTTTTACAAAGTTTCCTGTCTGAGTTTTACTCTCTTTATTCTTTAAGCCTTTTAAATTGATGTTTTTAAGTGGATTTTTAATCTTCAATTTCATATAGCGTCCCCCTGCTAGAATTCATAAGAAAAAAATCGTTTTTTGCTGATTTGACAGTCCAAACATAGACTTCACAAAAGTATACCATAGCAAGTGTAACAGATATGTAAAAAAATGAGACTAAATCTATAAAAATATAGTCTCATTATATTTGATTTAACCTGTATTAAAAAGCCTTATTTAATCTGTCCAACTCAGCTTTAGTAATTCTAAAAATTGTTCCGTGGCGCTTCTTCAATTTGTCAAAGGAATACTCTGATGTATCTAATAGTTTCCAGGAATTACGTGAGTTGTCCTTGTCCTCAATATCGGTTGTCTTAAGTGGCAGATAACCACCTCCAACAGAATACTGATCAGCCATAAGTCCATATTCAGGAACATCCGGATTCGCCCAATCCTTCTTGTTGTACTGGAAGAGTTCTGGTCCTTCAAGTGTGGAATTATCCAATACATCTATCTTTAATCCATCAGTATTTAGGTTTAACTCATCAAGATTCAGTACCTTCTCCCATCCATCTGGATTCAAAAGGTTCTTATTTCTTAGAATACGAATACCACCATTAGCTTCCGCATTGTCCCCATCCTTAGATGCACTGTAATAGTACTCACCGATTTTAATCACGGTAGTATCAATAATCTCCCTTGGCTTGCCGTCTGGATCACTCTGGTTATCAATAAAAATCGCAGTCTCACTAAAATGCTCAAAATCTCTTGTCGCAACATAATAAATAGTATTCGGCTTAGCTTTATATTTTGTCACAGGATCCATAATGCTTGATGAAAAGAAAATGATATACTCACCAATCTCATCATCAAAAATCATCTCCGGAGCCCAGGCCATTCCTGCATTCTTTGGAGCAATAGGTAAAAGTTTTGGCTCCCCCCAGTTAATCAGATCATCAGATTCCCATAAAACAAGATTAGAACTTCCTGTTGTACTTGGATCATAATAACCCTGCTCGTTAATACTCCATCCGCCTCTGTTATATATGCTTAAATCTGTTGCAATCAGGAAATATCTGTCACCTTCTGGTGAACGGTAAAGATAAGGATCTCTGACCCCTTTCTCACCAACATTGCTGGTAAGAACTGCCTTCCCCTTATTCATATCCTTAAAATTAAGTCCATCCTCACTTACAGCAAAGTAGATCTGTTCCTGGTTGTCAGCACCTTCTCCTATAAAATGACCAAACAAATATCCCTGATAATCATCCTCTGTAATCTTTACAGGTGCCTTTAAGACTTTAACCTCAATATCTTTGGATGCAGTTTCAGAACCAAGTGTCGCCCTTGCTGTCAACTTGACAGTTGTATCCTGGCTGACACGTGTTACTACGCCTGCCGCTTTTCCATCAACTGATTTATCTGTAATTATATTCGAATCACTGCTCTCCCAGATGACAGTCGCACCATCAACTCTGGCTGGTAAATAAATGTTACCTTTTACTGCAGCCTTATTCTTAATATCTATACTATCTAGGATAGTTTGAAGTTCATTTGAATAGCTCATTGTTTCTCTCCTAATCAACCTATACTAGTATACTACTTTTCCACAAAATAATCAGTTGTTTTTAATCGATTTAATATATTTAATTTTAACTATAATTAATTAGTCATACCAATAGTTACTTCCATAGCTGTCACTGTTTAAAACAGTTTTCATAAGGCTTGCAAACTCTTTCTGGTATTCATCAAGATTTCTGATTTTTGATACAGTTTTATATGCCTGTTCAAGGGCTTCTTCTCTGTCCATGCTCTTTAAATTATCGCTGTCCTTAAGAGCCATTGCATATTCACATACAGCTGTCACAAATTTGAAATCATCTGAAGGATTCTTTGTATAATTATTTACACCAATTGGAAACTCTTTGTACTGTGATTCATCTGCATCAGGATCCTTATATGCAATTGAAAGTGTGCACCACTCATCTCTTGAAGCACCCTTTTTGCTAAGAGTACTATCCTGATACTTTAATTCAGTCTCATCTGTGTCAAAACCTGCAAGTTTGATTTCATATACTGCTGTAACCTGATGTCCGGCACCAAGCTCACCACCATCTTTAGAATCATCTTTAAAGTCCTGTGCATCAAGCATTCTGTTTTCATAACCGATAAGTCTGTATTCAGAAACAAGCGCTGGATTGAATTCCACCTGAAGCTTTGTATCCTTTGCAACTGTATAAAGTGTTGAGCTCATCTCATCGACAAGTACCTTCTTTGCCTCTGAAAGACTGTCAATATATGAGTAGTTACCATTACCAGCATCTGCAAGAGTCTCTGCTGTTACATCATTGTAATTGCCCATACCAAAACCAAATACTGATAAGAATACTCCAGATTCTTTTTTCTCACTGATAAGATCACAAAGTCCCTGCTGACTTGAGATACCAACATTGAAATCACCGTCTGTCCCAATTATTACCCTGTTATTTCCGCCTTCGATAAAATAATCCTCAGCCACTTCATATGCAAGTTCAATTCCACCTGCACCATTGGTTGAGCCACCAGCCTTTAAACTGTTAAATGCGCGGTTAATCTTTCTATGTTCTGATCCCTTAGCACCTTCAAGCACTACATTTGTTCCACTGGCATATGTAACGATTGATACTCTGTCATCTTCATCTAATTCATCTACTAATAGTTCCATAGCATCCTTAAGAAGTGGAAGCTTATTAGCATTGCTCATAGAACCTGATACATCAAGTAAGAATACAATATTTGATGCTGGCTTTTCTCTTTCTTTTAATTCATCTGTAGATATGCCAAGAACCATAAGTTTGCTGTCTCTGTCCCATGGACATTCAGAAATAGTTGCATCAACTCCGAATACTTCACCCTTAGCTGGTCCATCATAATTATATTTAAAATAATTTACGAACTCTTCAGTTCTGATAGAATCCTGAGGAAAATCATAAAGACCGCATCCCTGTTCTACCAGCCTTCTCATATTGGCATAGCTGGCTGTATCTACATCAGCTGCAAATGTTGAAAGAGGATTTTCTTTAACGCTTGTAAAACCATTCTCTGCTAACTTTTCATATGTTTCACCACTTGCTGGATCGTAGAAATACATTTCCATATCGTCATAAGCTGCTACATCACCTTTTACAGCAAATGAATTAACCGCCGACTCTGCAGTTACTGCACCAGCACTTTCATAATTTCCAGCTACGCTTTCACTTTCATAATATGTGTAATCAGCAGTTGCTTCCTCGCAAACATCAGCTGCTGTCTGTGTATAGCTGCTATCTGATGGTGCAAAGTTTTCAGCTGTTGTCTGACTTTTACCACATCCTGTTACTGCTGTTACTGTCATAAGTGCTGCTAATAAAAATACTACTAATCTCTTTTTCATATATCTTTCCTCCCTGTGGATAATACCTTCTGTATCACCTTATGTAGTAGATACGAAACAGGGTTTGGAAATTTATGGGGAATTTTTAAAAATTTTTAAAAATTTTTTTATTTACTTTCAAATATAGAAAAAGGCGGGATTTCTCCCGCCTTTAATCTTTTAAATCAGCAATACAAAATAACTTTTTAGTTGTTCATATCGTATGTGTAGATCATTTCCCGATAAGTATCATCATAAACTGCTTTTATCAGAAGTTCTTCATCAACCATCTCAGCATACATAATATAGTAATGTGCTTCGTTATCACTATTCAGTATCTGCATAAAATACAATTCTGTCTGTTCATTCCAGTATGTGATATCTATTGGAAGGCTGCTATCCAGTGGAGTGAGTTCCATTTTTTGAATATCATACAACTCATATACATCACATTTAGCAAGTATTTCGAATACCTTTTCTGCTGTAGACTCGTCACAGTTCATTACCTTCATAACTGTAAGTTTATCTACTGCTTCTGGATGCAGTATTACATCATTAACTTCTGCATCATCCACAACCGCTTCGCTTGATACTGCATCAGATTCCTGAACACTGCTGCCCTTAATGCTTTGCTCCTTATCAGCATTGAAACTATTGATACTGTCTGTAGCAGGATTAGCTTCTTCTGCTGTTTCCGCCATCACAGGTGCCTCAGTTTCACAAGAATCAGCTGCGGCCTCATAAGTTACAGTTTCTGACATGGCACTGTCCGCCATTGTCGATGCAGTCTCACTTTTTGTTCTGGAGCCAAAATTAAATACTACAGTAGCCGCTAACGCAATACATGCTACAGCGCCTAAAATTTTACCTATTGTTGTAATTGTTCTCTTACTATTTATATTAACGACTTTATCATCTGAAACTCTGTTTCCTACACTTGTCTTAACGACAGTCATCTCTGTCTCAGATGCTTTTGTCTTTTCATACTCATCAACACCGGCTTCAATTCTTGCCCAGAGATCCGGTATATCCTGGCTTATTTGTTTTCTATATTCATTTTCTATCGCCTTCATAATAGCCGCACCTCCTTAACTTATTGATTGCCTCCCTGTATCGCCAGGTGACTGTTCCCATCGGAACCTTTAACACTTGCGCTATCTCTGCAAATGTCATTTCAGAAAGAATCTTCATATCAACCACCTGCTTTTCCTGCGGCTTGAGCCTGCTTAGAGCTTCATTCAGACTGATATTTTCGATTACTTCCTCTTCTGTATTATCTTCACTAACTGGTTCCTTAATAGAGCTTACTTCTTCATCTTCCCCAGTAGTGAAGTCTTCAATTACTTCTTTTTTATATTTGCGTAGATGATCGATTGCCATATTTCTGGCCATTGTTGCCAGATATCCTTTATGACCCGATCCTGGTTTATACTTGTCGGCCTGCTGCCAGAATTTGATAAAGAAATCGCTGGTAATGTCCTCAGCATCTTCCTTTCTGCCTACCACACCTAACACAATCTGATAAATGTAGGGCAGGTATACATCGTATATCTCTCTTAATCCTGACTTATCTCCTTCAAGTATCCTTTTAACGCAAGAGTTAAATTCTCTTTCGTTCAAAAGATACCCCTCCTTATCATAGATACGAATTATCCATTTATAATTTATGGTTATTTTTTATTTTAATTAATTACTATGCCAATATTTCATTAAGTACTCTGATATGATTCTTCTTGCTGGTGGCAACAATTACCTTGTCTCCCTCAAGAATCTTTGTAGTACCAGAAGGAATAATAATCTTGTCATCACGAACAAGGGCTGCAATAATAATGTCCTTCTTTAACTTGAATTTCTTCTCTTTAAATTCCACACCAAGTTTTTCAAAACTGCTGCCCGCTTCAAATTCCATAACCTCGGCAAGACCGTCAGCAATCATGTAGAATTTGCCTACATCATTCTTGGCATCACCAATCTCATAATTACGAATAAATCTAAGCATCTTAAGTACAGATAACTCTGTTGGTGAAACTGTAATGTCCATATTAACCTTATGAAGAAGCTTAACATGACCTGGCTTATCTACTCTGGTAATGATAGATGGTACATTCTGCGACCATGCAAACATGCTGGCTACAAGATTAGCCTCATCACTGTCTGTTATGGAAATGAGCGCGTCCAACTTCTCAATATCCTCTTCCTCAAGAGCTTCAGTAACATCACCTTCTGCATAATTAACCTTTATGCTCTGATATTTCTCCATAAGCTCTCTGCATCTTGAGATATTATTATCATAAACAGCAACATCTTTCTTACCTTCTACAAGCATATCAATGAGGTATTCGCTGGTAATTCCACCACCAACAATAGATACCTTCTTTGCAGCCTTCTGCTCAACATCAAGCTTAGTCAGTGTCTCATGTACTGTTTCTTTATCTATTACAATACCAAGCTGGTCATCCACTTTAAGAGTAAATGTTCCATCTGGCACATAAAGTTTTCCATCTCGAATTACTGTTGCAACAATAATGTCAGCGTCTACCGACTGCTTTACTTCCATAAGATTCTTTCCTGCAAGTGGAGAATCAGCCTTTACGGAAAGATTAATCATCTGTACTGCATTGCCAAAGAAACCTTCTAACTTAATAAAGCCTGGCAAGCCTATATTTCTGTTAATTTCTTCTGCAATATCCAACTTTGGTTTAACAAAATAGTCGATATCGTACTCATTTTTCAGACGATCTGCTTCACTTACAAAATCAGGTAAAAGAAGTCTAGCCGCAGCTCTTCTTGTTCCCAGACTCTTTGCCTGCATACAGCTCAAAAGATTAATCTCATCTATATGAGTAAGGGCAATTATGGCATCTGCAGTATCAGCTCCAGCCTTCATGAGTGTTTCCTTGGATGCACCACTGCCTACAATACCATTGACGTTGTAATTGTCAGTTACATTGTCTACAAGAATCTTATTCTTATCTATAACTGTAATATCGTAATTTTCTCCTGATAATGATCGTACAAGTGCTGTACCTGCACTACCGAGTCCTACTATTATTATCTTCATGCCTTCATCCTCTTTGCTTTATGTTTTTCAAGTGCGAAATAAACCTTCTTAACTGTTAAGCCCTGAACTAATACAGTAAAGAATATAGTTACATAGGTTACATTGATAAATATGTTATATACTTCCGGTGATAAATACTCCGCCGTACCAAAGGCCAAAGCCAGTGATAATCCACCCTTTAGCGCCGACCAGGTCATCAGTGTTACAAACTCCATAAGATTATAGTTACCCGGTATATTTTTACCTGTAAGAATACTGCTTATAAATACACCTATTGCTCTTGAAAGAACCAGTATAATGATTGCCGCTGGAACAATAATTGCAACATAACTGCTAAGTTCTATATCAAGTACAAGTAATCCAATCATGACAAAAAGTATTGCATTTAAAATACTTTCCAGGATTTCCCAGAAATCTTCATACCAGTCCTTGGTGTCAATTACTTTAACCTGTCTTTCAATCTTGCCCATAGCATATGAATAATACATTCCACATACTACCGAAGCAATAACTCCTGAAAATCCAAGATGCTCACATATCATATAGACTGCAGAAACATCTAAAAGTGATATAAGAATATACTTTATCGGATCTCTGGTTATCTTCATCAGGTTAAATAACAGCCATGAAACTATTAATGCAACTGCTACTGCTCCAATGATTTCCTGCAGCATCAGCTTTGCGAAATTGCTGTCTCCACTGTGAACAATGATACTTCTTACGAATATAAACAATGTTACGCCTGTTCCATCGTTGAAAAGTGACTCATTTTCAATAACAGAGCAGACATTCTTAGAAAGACCTATCTTGTTTAGAATTCCTGTAGCTGCTATAGGATCTGTAGGCGATACCACACAGCCCAGTAAGATACATGTCCATATATCCATAGGGATATTAGCCACCTGCGCTAACAGGTAAAATATGGCTCCATATAAGAATGAAGAAATCAGTGTTGTAAGCAAAGCCAGTAAGCTTATTGGTCTTAAGTTTTGCTTAAACTTCTTCATGTTAACCTTGCTTGCACCTGCAAAAAGCATGAAGCAAAGTACACCATCCATAAGATATTCTTCGAATCCAAATTCTCCGAGATTGTCTATAAATAGTTTTAAAGACTCAAATGGTGCAAGATTTCTGATTAGTAAAAGAACTAATGATATGAGTAATGAAAAGAATATCAGTGCTATATCACTCTGGATATGAAATATTCTTTCATTGACTATTCCGATGCATACTATAAATGCCAGAATAATAATAAGAAATAATAATATATTCATACTTTTCCCCTAAAACTTAAATCGCATGCGCATTATGTAAACCATTCTTCAACAAGATATGCTACATAAATATATGTGCGTACACAATATCTATTATATCACATAGATTTTTCTATACAATTGTTTTACACCCATGTTATACTAAAAAAGGTTTATGGGACCTGAGGAGGAATATATGGGTAAGAAATCAACTAAAGAAAACAAAAATATTTATCATATCAGTCGTGAAGAAACTGGTATGTCCAGAGAAAAAGCCAGTGAAGCAATGGGCTTTGTATCTCCTGAAAGAATAGAGAAAATCGAAAGTGAGAAATCACTTCCACATCCTGATGAAGTTTTAGCTATGTCAAAATGCTATAAGAAGGCTCAGTTGTGCAACTACTACTGCTCACATGACTGTCCTATTGGTATTGAGTATGTTCCTGAAATTCAGTTAAAGGATTTATCTCAGATAGTACTTGAGATGTTAGCTACACTCAATTCAATCAATGAAGATAAGAACAGACTTATCGAGATCTCTGCAGATAGCAAAATTACTCAGGATGAATTTGCTGACTTTGTAAGCATTCAGGATAAGCTTAACAAGATATCTCTTACAGCTGATTCTCTTCAGCTCTGGATTAAAAATACCATCGCTGAGGGCAAGATTGACGAGAAGCTTTTAGATGCAGCCAGACAGTAGCATGTATAAAAATACCCGCTTGGTTAACAAGCGGGTTTCTTTTTATCTATAATTAATTCACCTTTGTGAAATGTAATGGAAGTTCAATCTTATAATCCTCAAGGAATGAACTTGTCTCTTCGTCTGCAAGCTGATTTAACAGCAATTCGTCTTTCTCTCTTGTGAATAAGAACTCATTTTCACCAATCATAGCTTTTACTTCAGTACCGTCTACTGTGTAAGTTAAGTCCTCATCTGTGAATCCGGCTACGCTAAAGTTCTGCTCTAACTTAGATTCTTTTTTAATATATTTCTCCATAGACATTCCATACTGCTGTTTAAAGAGTTTATCAAGTTGCGATCTTGATACTCCCATCTTTTCCTCATACTGCTCATAAATAACAGTTGTTAAAAGATTTATGAAATCATCCATTGTTGCCTTGAGTTTCTCTTCATCCGCATATCTTTTTCCAGTTCCATCGCTGTTAAATTCATAAACCTGTTCAATAGCAAAATGGAATCTGTCATCTGAAGCCATACCCATCATCGATGCAAGAACATAACCAATATCAACTGTGTTTGTCCATTTACCTTCAAGTTCAGGTAAAATAGCAACTTTACACTCGTTCAGTTTCTCCTGAGCAGCGTCATAGTTCTTGTCAGTTACAATTACTTTTTCATATTCAGCCAAAGCCTTTTCAAAGTCCTTTGCAGCAAACAACTCTTCTGCGCTCTTAAATGCCTCTCTTGATGTATGAAGTATTTCAACACTTTCCTGCATATTGGCAAAAGCTTCGTTGCCATTCATTACTTCTGAAGCAAGAATATCAAAATTTGCTTTTACAGTTTCGTAGTCAACCTGCTCATCTGTGTAGCTTACACTAAGTTCCTGACAGTACAGACGAACCTTATCTGTCACTTCTGCCTTGTCCTCTTCCTTAAGCGAACCATAATACTGCGCAACTGTGGCAACATCCTTGCTCTCAATTGCCTTGTTAACCTTTGACAACTCACCACATCCTGCAAGAGCCATCATCATTGCCATTGAAGCAACAACCATAAATAATTTCTTTTTCATTCTTTTTCCCCTCTAGATAAATCCTAATGATTTTAATATAAACAACCACATAGTCATTGTAAATGACATAAGCAGTGTTGTTATCATAACTACTGATGATGAGATTACTCCCTTGTGGCCCATATTTTTGGCCATAATGAAACTGCTGCTTGTAGTACCACTACCGAGCATTATTAGTATTGCAACTAGTTTCTCATCTCTAAATCCTATAGAAACAGCAACTGGTAAGAAAATCATGCAAAGCAGAATCAGCTTGGTAAATGAGACAGCCACTATCTCCTTTATCTTTTCTTCTGCTGCTTTAAACTCAAATTCACTACCAAGAACAATAAGTGCCAGTGGTGATGCAACATTGGCTAAATAGGTTACTGACTTTCCCATAATTGATGGAATTGGTATCTTGGCAAGTGACCAGACCATTCCAACTGCTATAGCAAGAATAATAGGATTCGTTACTACATTTTTCAAAGTCTTTTTAATCAGCTCACCATTGCCCTCTGAATCCGCTTCTCTTGCTGTAACCGATAAAACTATTACTGCAATAATGTTATAAAGTGGCACAGATCCTATTATCATAAGAGCTACTGCTGTTGCCGAATCATAAATATTCAGCATAAAGGCAATACCCAATGTAGCAGCCGCACTTCTATATGATCCCTGTATTATTTCTCCACGTTCTTTCTTATCCTTATCAATCAATGCAACAAGCATAGCAATTAGTATGCTTAAGACAGTAACAACAAAGCAAAACAGGATCATTTCTCCATCCCATATCGCTTTAAAATCTTCCTTTGCCAAATCCAAGAATAAAAGCGCAGGCAGAAACACCTTGAATACAAGCTTGTTCATAACTGCACTGCTGTGAGAATCTATAAAATTTATTTTTTTCAATACGTATCCCAAAACCATCATAATGAACAATGGAAGGGTCGCATTAATACTAAATATCAGGTTATTCATGTAGTCTCCTCACAAATAAAACAACCACAATATTCTTTCTCCACCATTTATTATACGACCGCTGTCAAGTTACTTGCTTGCTTTAGGAACAGAGCATATTATTAAAATGCAATAAGTCCACTTTTGTGATTGAAAGCCACGATAAATAATCGTATGATTTGATACGTTGAATGGTAAAGTTTTATTATTAGGAGGCCTTTATGGCAAAAAATAAATCTTTTGAAATAGATGAAAAAACACCCCTTATGCTAATAGCGGGACCAATGTTTATAGAATTATTCCTAAACATTCTGCTTAACAACATTGATACACTGATGCTTAGTCATTACTCAGAATATGCTGTTGGTGCAGTTGGAAATTCCAACCAGGTAATGTTCTTTGTAATTCTTATGTTCAATATTATTGCTACTGCTACCAGCGTAGTTGTAGCCCAGTATCTTGGTGCAAAACAGTATTCCAAGATGAACATGATATATACTCTGGCCGTTATGTTCAATCTCTTTATTGGTCTTATCCTTAGTGGACTCCTCGTATTTGCAAGAGGCGGACTTATGAAGATGCTTAACGTATCTCCTGAGATGACACCATATGCCAAAACTTATATTCTGATTGTCGGAAGCTTTATGTTCTTCCAGGCTATTTATAACGTTATGCTTCAAATCTTAAGATGTAACGGTTTCCCAAAGGTCGGTATGTATGTTTCAATCGCCATCAACCTAATTAATATCTTTGGAAACTACTTATTCCTCTATGGACCTCTTAAGTATCTCAACCTTGGAGTTGCTGGTGTTGCAATCTCTACAGTTGTTGCCAGATTTGTTGCTGTAGTTGCAGTTATCGTATTCTTCTACAAAGCTAAGATTGGTAAGTTCTCTATTAAAGAACTTAATCCATTCCCTGCTGCTTTGCTTGGAAAAATGATAAAGATCGGGCTTCCTTCTGCAGGCGAGAATCTTTTCTACAATATGTATCAGATTCTGTTGTTGTCATTTATCAACTACATGGGCAATGATTCCGTAAACGCAAGGGTATATTGTCAGTCACTTATATCCTTCTCCATGGTATTCTCCAATGCATGTGCCATGTCTACACAGATCATCACAGGACATCTGGTAGGTGCTGGCAAGGAAGACGCTGCGTATAAGCGAGTATTCCAGACACTTCGTCTGTCTATGCCAATCACAATTGGTCTTGCTGCCCTTAACTGTTTCTTCTGTCCATGGACACTAAGGTTATTTACCAGCAACATGGCTATTATAGGCATTGCCCGTTCAATCATGTTTGTTGACATCTTCATCGAAGCTGGACGTTGCCTTAATATGACTTTCGTTAACAGTCTCAAAGCTGCAGGCGCATACATCTTTCCATTAATCGTTGGTATCCTTTGTATGTGGGGTCTGGGTGCAACCGTAGGCTATGGTCTTGGTATCGCAGCAGGCTTCGGAGTTGCCGGAGTTTATTGTGGAACTGCGACCGACGAATGTATCCGTGGCCTTATCGTAATGTATTACTGGTACAAGAAAAAATGGTATGGTAAGAAAGTTGTTGAGAATTAGTTTCTGTATAATATATATTTTTGTTTAAATAAAAAAGGAAGTTGTCTCTCAACAACTTCCTTAATTTTAACTTTTTCGTACCAGTAATACATTACGCACCAAGGTATGTCATAACCTGAACGAGCATCTCTACAAAGCTCTCGATTGCGATTTCTCTTGTTCTGCCTTCGATCTGGAAGAAGTCACGGTTGGTGATCATCTCCTTCAAACGACGAAGTTCTGAAATATCCTTCATGTAGAACTCATTGATTACACTTCTGTCATACACAAGAAGAAATGCCTTCTTAATCTTATAGATATCCTCAAGACTGCTCTTTCTAAGAAGCTCAACGATTCTGTCGATTGAGATAAATTCTGTAAATGACTTATGCTCAATATAGTAATCCTTCTTATCCTGGCAGTTTTCGAAGAACTTGTCAGCACTTTCATACTTATTGTTATCAACAGCTGCAGCAATATTGATTTCTCTGTTCTTCTCATCAATTCTAGCTTCGATTGGTCCATAGATTTCCATGTAGAGCTTTCTTTCTTCTTCAGATACGAAAGTTCTAGGCATCTTACCAATCTCCTGACACTCTGTTGCCTGATTAATAAGGTCAAGCATGGTCTTCTGAATCTCTTTAAGATCACCATTGAAGAGTTTCATCTTATCAAGGTAGATAAGAAGATCAATGATGTTCTGGTAATCCATATATGAATACTTGCCTGACTTAAGCTCAAGTGTAAGCTTTTCGATAAGTCTTGCAACCTCATCATCTGACTTGATTCTCCAGTCCTGAAGTTCTCCAAGAGCCTTACCTGTTGACTGAATCTTCTTGTTTCTTAAGCTTTCCTGCTCTTCAAGGTTAATAACCTGCTTTGCAGACTGGTTAAATGCGAGATCATCCCAGTATGTCTTTGTAATCCACTCATCGATGAATCTGTGTCTCATGATGTGGTCGTTCTCATTGCCCTCGAAGACAATGTAATCAACATTGAGGCCTGAGTTCCATGGTGCAAGCTTCTTATTCTTTCCAATAGCTCCTGAGAGCCAGATACTGTACTGAAGGAATGAATCTACTACTGTTTCATAAAGCTTTGCATTGCCATAATATTCAAGAGTTCTCTTATAAATCTCTGTATACTTATCAATCCATCGTAAGAAGATACGAAGGTTTCTGTTGTCTGTCTGCATGAAAGACTTCTCAATTCTTTCGATGTGACTAAGAAGGAACTCTCTATAGTTAACATCTCTTACGTAGGCTGTTGTTCCAACATCAGGATTACCGTTGATTACCTCAAGAATAGTTTCCTTTAAGCTTGGGTAATATGGAAGTGCCTTACCTATAACCTTCTCACGAATATCCTTGTAAATATAATTTACTGAATATACATTCTCATTGAGTTTCTTAAGATCATCTACTGATATAGCAGTAATGTCCTTTGGCGCATTTTCCTCGCCATTAGTATTAATAAGCGACTTTCCCCCAATAAGAAGTGAAAGATACTTAAGCTCAAGATTTGAGTTTGTATATACCTTACCGATATTTTCTTCGTCTGCTAAAATGATAACTTTACAGCCACAGTGCTCAATTAAGTTATCGATGAAGCCAAGTACCTCATCAACTGGAATTGTACAACGCTCCAGGTCATCAAAGCAGATAACAAAATTCTTAACCTTACTAAGGTCCTTCATGGTAGAGAACTTACTAAGATCCATAGATACCATATCGTTGATAGATACAGATACCGCCTTGGAAGCAATCGCAAGCATACCATTGGCTGCGTTAAGTACTTCCTTAGATGAATTGCCTCTCTTCCACTTAAGATGAAGCATAAAGTTTGTCATCAGCTGCTTAGCTAACGCATCTATAGTAGCAATACCATAGAGTGAAATATATATATTCTCCTTTGGATCACCCTCCATAACAGCAGTAGAAACTGCATCTACGAGGTGATGATCATAGAGATATGTCTTTCCTGATCCCCATGGACTATCAATTAAGATGGCGTACTGTGCCTTGTCGTCCCTAACATATTCCCTAACATGTCTAATTATTTCATCACGTGTCATGAAATTTATACCTTCCCTTTTTCCTTTTTTGTGTTAACCCACACCCATAATTATATCACAAACATAATTTTTGATTACACTTTTTCTATTAAAATTTTATAAGATTTTCACACCTCTTCATAGACAACAGATGCCTCATCTACCTTGCCATCATGCCAGGTAAATGACACCTTTTTGCCACCTCTTATACGTAAGCCGTTTACCTTACCATTCTTCCACTCTGAAGGCAGTGCTGGCAAGAGTTTTACCTCCCCAGTATGACTTTGCACCAGCATCTCCACAATACCTGATACAAATCCAAAATTACCATCAATCTGAAATGGCGGATGATTGTCAAATAAGTTCGGCAAAGTTGATTTTTCTATAAGTAAATTGGCATGTTCAAGAGCCTTGTCACCATTGCCAAGTCTTGCATACAAATTGATAATCCATGCTCTGCTCCATCCCGTATGTCCACCACCGTTACTAAGTCGCATATCAAGTGTCTTATCTGCTGCTTCTAATAATTCCGGTGTATCAGCAGTAATCTGCTTTCCAGGGAATAATGCAAAGAGATGAGAAATGTGTCTGTGGCCAGGATCTATTTCTTTATAATCCTCATTCCACTCACAAATTCCACCATAGGAATTGATTTTGATTGGCGCAATTCGCTTGAGTGTATCAGTTATTCTGTCAATAACCTCGTCTCTGCTTATTCCATATATCATAGCGAATGGATCAGTCATCCGATTCATCTGTTCAGTTTCATTAAGTACTTTATATCCTTCAATACATGCATTAAATAATTCATGCATTATCTGATTATCCATTGACGCGCCCTTGCAAATGACACCTTTTTGTCCGTTTGGAAGGATGTACTCATTTTCCGGAGAGAGGGTTGGATTGGTCACCAGATAATCCCCATCCTTAGTAAGATAGTCAGTTAAAAACAGTGCTGCCTCAAGCATGGTATCCATATACTGCATAAGGAAGTCATTGTCCTTTGAAAAGCGATAATGCTCCCATATATGAAGACAAAGCCATGCTGCTCCCATAACCCAGTAAGATGCGCTCAGACAGGTATCCTGTGGTGCACAGTCTGCCCATATATCAGTATTGTGATGAGCCATAAATCCACGGCATCCATACATTCTTTTAGCTACTTCACGACCATTGATACGCATTCTCTCAATAAGGTCGTATAGAGGTTCCTCACATGTTGCCAGACCACAGGTCTGTGATGGCCAATAATTCATCTCTGTATTGATATTTATTGTGTATTTACTACCCCAGGCAGGATTATAATTGTCATTCCAGATACCCTGAAGATTAGCTGGTAATGAGCCTGGTCTGCTGGATGAAATGAGTAAATAGCGGCCAAAATTAAAGAGTCTCTCTATCTCCCACTGGTCCTCATCAAGTTCTACAGAAACCTGATTGTAAAGTTCATGATAATCATTAAGATGACGCTCTAATATGCCGGCCCAAATATCGCCAATACTTCCAGCATATGAATTCAGTCTGCTAACCACCGAATCCTTAATATTATCTGTATAAAAGCTTGTGTCTGCAGCTAATAAAATGAGTACTTCATTGGCATTCTTAACCACCAGGCTGTTGCCTATTGCTTCAACCCTGCCATCATTAGCTAACACTCGTATTCCACAGGCCAATTCAACAGCGCCCTTGCCTCCACACTGAGCTGTCATAAGAGTTATATCATTGCCCGCATTGTAGCTTTCATCGATGTAGTCATTGTAGCCAGGATGTCTAAGAGACTGTTGATCATATGGCGACAAATCCCAGGTTGTATTTCCTCTGGCAAGCTGTGTGTGAAATGAGATATTCTCATGTTCACTTGTCAGATGAATTGCTATAACTTTATCAGGATTAGATGATAAAATCTCTCTAGTGCAATGGTATGTTTGGTTTACATAATTTTTATCATAATCAATTTTAACCAGTCCAGCTGTCAAATCCAGAATACGACTGTAATTATCTTTCTCATTGTCCCCTTCAAAATGGATATAGAGATTTCCAAGTGCCTCAAAATGTCTCTGGCTATCAGGAATTCCGGACAGTGCAAGCGAACACAAATCCTGTGCTTTCTTAATATCGCCATTATTTATTAATTCACGTATTTCTCCAAGTTTCTCATATGCTGATGGGTTGATTCTGTCCCTGGCTCCGCCATACCATACACTGTCTTCATTGAGTTGCAGGTACTCAGTACATACATTACCAAATACCATGGCTCCAAGGCGTCCATTTCCAATAGGAAATGCTTCATTCCAGTTCCTGGCTGAATCCTTAAACTCCACATAAGCAGACCTTCTACTCATTTTCAAGACATGCCTCCATGTAACCCACTAACTTCTCATCAATCATACCGCTTCCTGCCATATCCTTCATGATTGCGAAGGCCTTTTCTTTTGGAAGTGGTTTCTTATATGGTCTGTCTGTTGCAAGCAAGGCATCACAAATATCTGCAACCGCTAAAATTCTCGCTTCAATCCCCAAATCATCTCCTGCAATTTTCTTAGGATATCCCTTGCCATTTATGCACTCGTGATGCTGTGCTGCCCATACAGGTGCCATCGAAAATGCTCTGTTAAAATGAACCTTACTTAAGATTCTTTCAGTCATTACAACATGTCCTTCCATTACAGAACGCTCTGCTGCTGTAAGAGTCCCCTTACGAATCTTAAGGCACTCCTCTTCTTCATCTGTAAAGAATGGGATAACCTCTTTAGTCTCCCTGCATTCATAAACATAAGCACAAATTGTTTCAACTTTGCCTAACAGTTCATCTGATAAAAATCCTGTATCATTGACATCTGTGATGATTGAAAGAGTCTCCGCTACTCTTCCAGTCCACAAATTATAATCATCCTCACTAATAAGATTCTTAATATAATCTATCTTTATTTTTAACTTAATGATTTCTAATCTGGAAATGATATTACTAAGATGATTATCCAGTCTTGTCTGCTTGTTCATGACTTCAATCGGGGTAATCATTTTACCTATATCATGTAAAAATGCGGCAAGTACAAGCTGTTCCTTGTGCTCTTTTGTAAAGCTTACAGATTCCTCGCCTTTTTCATAAAGATCATTGATATAATCAACAATCATTCCTGAATACTTTGCAACCTTTCTTGTGTGGCTGGCATTGTATGGAGTTCTTGCATCAATTGCTTCTGTCATGGCTTCTGTAAAAGACCACATCTGCTGTGTAATCTCTTCCATGTAAGCCATATTGGAAAGTGAAATGGCAGTCTGAGAAGCAAGCGCCATAATAATTCTGACTTCATCCTCTTCAAATGGTCTAACATGTTTATCAGCATCCATGGCATTGATAAGCTGCATAACTCCTATTACTTCATCGTCCTTACCAATCATAGGTATTGCAATCATCGACTGTGTACGATATCCATTTAGCTCGTCATATCGCTTTGGACCAGAGAAATCAAATAAATCACTTTCATAAACATCCTCAATATTAAGAGCCTGCTTGTTAAGTGCTGCATATGCACAGATATTTTCTTTTCTAAAAGGAACCGGTGGAACTTCAATTACTTCACCGTTCTTTCCCCTGTCAATTCCAAGTGAAAGGGTCTTCATAATCTTAAAGAGCAAAGAATCATCCTTAAGAAGATATAAAGTGCCACCATCACTATTAGTTAGATCCATAGCTGTCTTGATAATAAGATCTAAAAGTTTGTTTGGATCTTTTTCTGCTGTTAATGCAATTCCAATATCAAGAATCTGCTGCAGTCTGTCAATAGATTTATTCATACTTTCCCCTCATAAACTCAAGTGCTGCTCTCGCATTGTCCAAACCGTTAATCTCCAGCAATACACTTGTATCTATTCCATACTCCTTCATAAGCTTGTACCATTTATCAAAGTCAATCTTTCCTTTTCCTGGTACCAGATGAAGGTCATCCTTTAAATCATTGTCGTTAAGATGCATATGTCCAATATATGGAGCAAGTCTGCTAACCCACTCTTCAATCGGAGTCGGTGTCAGGATTGCATGACCATAATCAAGACATAACTTAAAGTTTGGAACATCCATCATGCGTTCCATAAGCTCCTCAAATATATCTGGTTCCTGTTCAAAGGAATTCTCCATGTATATTGTAAGATTTGGATATTTTCTGCATCTTTCAGACCAAAAATCCACTGATGCCTCCAGCCAGGCATTGAGATAATACTTCACTCTAAGAATTCCCAATAAACCTGTATGGAATACAACACCTTTTATTCCAAGTTTGTCCGCTATCTCAAGAGACTTATCATACAATTCCATGCTTCTGTTACGAATAACAGTATCTCTTGCTGCAACATCCAATGCAAGAAATGCTCCATGCATGGTATCCTTAGAGCGATCCGGTCGTTGGTTTACATAAAATTCTATTCTGCGTGCAATTTCTGCTTCATCTTCGTATACAAATGGATTACAGAAATCGTTATACTCAAGGTTTGCACTATATTCATTTGTTAACTGCAGAGTCCCCTGAATGTCAGAGTAATCTGGGATAATTGAATATGTCATATTAT
>JAZQOC010000038.1:0-4421 GCA_045627645.1 Lachnospiraceae bacterium | reverse complement strand
AAGTTTTGGTACCTGTATCTGGTGGCTGGAGTTTTTGCTCTTCAGGCACTGGTGTTTTTAATATTTAGAGAAAATAGTTATATACAGATTCATGACAACCTTGATTTGTTCATGGCTCATTATCAGATGATAAAGTTAAATGGAGGTTTCTTTGCTCATAACGTAGAGATGCCTATGCTTCATGGTATAAGCCGTGATTTACTCGGATCTGAGTTTTTGCTTTATAACTTTTTATATATTATATTTCCTAACTTTTGGGCATACCTTATCGGATATGCTCTTAAGATTGCTATAGGGACCTTCGGATTTATTCTTTTGGCAAAAGATATTTACAAGGAAAAATACGAAGAGTATAGACCATTGATAATTGTAATTGCAGCTTGCTACGGTCTGATACCTGTATTCCCAACCTACGGCATTGCATTTACATCAGTGCCGTTGATTATCTGGTTGCTCAGAAGACTTTATCTTACAGAGAATTTTAAGAAAAGACTGATTTTATATGTAGGAGTATTTTGTTATCCACTAATTTCCTACTTTTCATACTACGGATTCTTTATCCTGTGCTATATGGTGTGCGCATTTATCATACTTTGGATCAAAGATAAGAAGTTTCCAAAGACCATGCTTGCATCAATCTGTGTACTTTCGACAGGATTTTTGTTATGGGAGTACAGGCTATTTGGTGCCATGTTGTTTGATGATACAGTAACCATCAGAACAACTATGGAACAGGGGCATCTTACTATTGGGCAGGCTTTGGGCGAGGCCTTTTGTGAGTTTGTTACTGCATCCTTCCATAGTCAGGACAGTCACACCTATGTGGTACTTGGTGTATGCCTGATTGGTCTTGTGATTACGAATATTGGGATAGCTCGTAGCGGTGAAAAAAATAAATTTAAGAAGTTTTTTACAGAGCCAGTAAACTTAGTAATGCTTTGGATTATTTTCAATGTGTTAATATATGGATTGTCTGGTAATGCGTCCTTTAGACATATTATTGAGACCATAGTTCCAAAGCTAACGGGATTTGATTTTGGAAGAACAGCCTTCTTTAATCCATTCTTGTGGTACGTCGAACTGTTTCTGGTTTTGAAAAAGCTGTATGACTATGGCAAAAAGCATAGTGTGGTTATTGCTAATGTTGTCGCGGTATTGGCACTAATTGTAGTTATGTTAGCACCGGCAATGTACAATGATTTTTATTATACATGCTACAATCAGGCATTTAGAATTATTAAGAACAAAGAGACATCAACAGTTAATTACAGAGAGTTTTATTCGACTGAATTGTTTGATGAGGTCAAGACAGAAATTAATTACAATGGAGAATGGTCTGCGGCATATGGAATACACCCGGCAGTACTCATTTACAATGGAATATCTGCAGTTGATGGATATCTGGGTATGTATTCACAGGAGTATAAGGAGAAATGGCAGAGGATTATTGCACCTGCTTTAGAAGGCTCGCCATCTCATAAGGATTATTTTGATACCTGGGGGGCAAGAGTGAGTCTCTACTCGGGATCTGATGAAAATTCTTATGCACCGCTTCGTAACTTGGAACTTGAGGATGAGCGCTTGATGGTGGATATTGAGGAACTTAAAGAATTAGATTGTAAGTACATCTTTTCGCGAATCAAATTTACCAATGCAGACGAGCTGGGACTTGAACTGATAGATACTGTAGAGGGCTACAATAGTCCATATACAATTTATGTTTTTGGAGTTGAATAATGAGAAGAGCATATATATGCCACACATATTTTCATACATACATAACTATGTTGCGTGAGCTTAACCTTGATAAATGCGAACGCGGTCAGGCTACACTGATCCTTAGTACCATGTCCAATAATTTTGGAAAGCTTAAGGAAAGAGTGGAGGCTGAAGGTCTGTTTAAGGACGTTTACTACTATGATGAGAAAGAGGATGTTACCTCTGATCAGGTTATGCAGTATCATCGT
Source organism: Lachnospiraceae bacterium (assembly GCA_045627645.1). GTDB lineage: Bacteria > Bacillota > Clostridia > Lachnospirales > Lachnospiraceae > Colinaster. Next base: position 2,454 of record JAZQOC010000038.1, on the reverse strand, counting down.
GACAAGGGAAATATTGTGCTTAATCTCTTGCAGAGAATTAAGTATACAAAGGAATTGGCAAAGCTTCAGGAAGAGTATATCCCTGTTGATCTGAAGCAGTACGATGAAGTGTATGTATTTTGTGACTCAGATCCAATAGGCTATTATTTGAATTATAAGAACATTAAGTATCATGCCCTGGAGGATGGTCTTAACAGCGGAAGGCTCAACAATATGGCAATGCTTGCCAATATGGGAGCATGGAAGCTTAAGAAGTTTATGGCCGGCCTGGGACTGATATTTATTGAAAATGGATATAGTAGGTATTGTATTGATTATATCGTTAATGATATTAGTGCCAACTACAATCCTCCTAAGAATATCGTGGAATGCCCATTTGATGACATGTGGAACAAACTTAATCAGGACGACCATGAAATGCTTGCCAGAATATATATCGAAGATATTGATGAACTACGAGGAAAACTTGCAAATCAGTCTGAAGGCAAGCCAAAGGTAATGATATTAACAGAGCCACTTTGTGAACTGGATATAAGAAAGAAACTTTTTGGAGATTTGATAGAGCAGTATGGAAAAGATAATACTGTTATAGTTAAGCCACATCCAAGAGATGAGCTGGATTATGAAAAAGAGTTTCCCAAAACAGTTGTTCTCAGAGGAAGATTTCCAATGGAAGTTATCAACGATGTTGATGATCTTAAGGTTGAGAAACTGGTATCCGTTATTACTCAGGTTAATGGAATTAAGTTTGCAAAAGAGATAGAATATCTGGGTATGGATTTCCTGGATAAGTATGAGGATTCATCTGTGCATAGAAAGATGGAGAGACTTACTGGAGAAAAGGTTGATTAATCAGAAGTAGGTTTGGTTTATTGAAAAGTATTTTGATTGATAGATAGGTGTAGAAATGTTTAAGAAAATTTGGGATTTATATAAAAAGTATCAGGAAGCAATTGATTATTTATTTTGGGGCGGTATCGCATTTGTATTAAGTATGGTACTGTTTTGGTTGTTCACTACTGAATTGTTGCCACTTCAGTGGGGTGAGGTATTCGCAAACAGTGTGGACTGGGTAATCTGTGTACTGTTCACATTTTTCACTAACAAATTCTTTGTATTTAGAAGCAAGTCAGTGTCGCCAAAGGCATTTGCTAAAGAGTTTGTTGAATTTGTAATGGCAAGAGTGTTTACGCTTGTTCTTGAGGACGTTGTTATCTGGATAGGATGTACACTCCTTGGATACGACGGAGCAATTGGAAAGCTTGTTGTAAAACTGATTGGACAGTTTGTTGTAATAGTAACTAATTATTTCCTTAGCAAATTTTGGATATTTAAGGAGCCTAAAAAGGCTGAGGAAAAGACTGAGTAGTAGTTGGTTGATAAAGAGAAACTGGTGTATGGCTGAAGTAAAAAAGAGACAGGCAAATTTTGAATTATTAAGAATCATAGCTATGATGATGGTTATTGTTCTTCACTATATTGTGAAGGGACATGTATCGCAGAAACTTTCGGTAGATAGCTCATTTACCAATCATCTGTGGTGGTTGATTCAGGGATTTTGCAATGTGGCAGTCAATGTATATGTGCTGATTAGCGGATACTTTTTGGTAGAAAGCAAATGGAAAGTAAGTAAGCTTATAACATTGATATGTCAGGTGCTGTTTTATTCCATTCTTGCGGGAATACTGATGTTTGTGGTTGGTAAAATCGCAAGCGTTGCGTCAGGCTTGGGGGCCTTGTATGAACAGGCGGGAATGTCGACATCATTTGGATTGTCGTACTGGCTTAGCGTTATTTTGCCAATAGAATATGAACATTACTGGTTTGCAACTGCATATATAGTTATGTATATTTTAAGCCCTGTACTTGCAATAGCTGTAAAGCAGCTTTCACAGAAGGAACTTGGGGCTATTATCATCGCGCTTCTTTGTTTCTTCAGTATTCCAAAGTCAATCAATCCATATTTGATTCCAACAGATTCATATGGGTATGATTTTGGCTGGTTTATATGCCTGTTTTTAATAGCGGGATATATCAGACAGTATGGAATAAAACTGCTGGATAATAAGGGAAGAGCCTTACTTGTATATGTTGGATCGGTTTTGGTTACTTTTGTTGTTTGTGCCATTACGGGCGCTTTGTGCAGAGCCACTGGTAAGTTGGAATATTACATGGACATGACATATACCTACAATTACATTTTTGTGCTTATCAGTTCTGTCGCATTGTTTAATGCCTGGACCTTTGTAAGTTTACCAGAAGGCAGATTTGCTGATATTGTATGTAAGGTGGCATCATATACATTTGGCGTATATTTATTCCATGAAAATATTGGATTAAGACTTATATGGCCATATCTGCTGGGGGTTCATAAGGTTAATTCCTTTGGGATGCAGATTATGCATATGATTTTTTGTGTTGTAGTGGTATTTGTGCTTGGTTGTGTGGTCGATG